>DATHAU010000340.1:0-10418 GCA_035296545.1 Microvirga sp. | reverse complement strand
TCTGGCAAATGGCCATTTCTGGCCTTGTGATCATCATAGCCGTGCTCTTCAATGCGCGGCAGGAAACGCCCAAGGGCCGTCTCATTCTGCGCGACGCTACGAAGCGCAGGTCCGATCCGATGAAGATTTCTGCCCAAGGAGCAGCCGCATGAGCATGCTCACCCTCGGCAAGCCGTCCACGAGACGGATCCCGGACAAGCTCTCGACCCCGGCCGGTCGCATCCTGAGTAGCTGGGAGGCGCTGCCCTTCACGGTGGCCATCGCGATCTTCATCGCGAACTCCTTGGCATCGCTCCACTTCCACGACTCGTGGGACCTGTCGGACGCCACCTACAACTTCACCGAAAAGGCAATCATCGCCTTCACCATGACACTTCTGATCGTCTCAGGCGAGATCGACCTGTCCGGAGCTGCCATCGCGGCGCTGGCTTCGACCGTCATGGGGGCGACCGCGCAGGCTGGGTTCCAAACTCCCGCCCTGGTCGAGATCGGACTTGGGGTTGGCCTTCTATGCGGCGCCTTTAACGGACTACTTGTCGCCCGTATTGGCTTGCCGTTCATCGCCGTCACCATCCGCACCATGAGGCTATGAAGGTCGCAGCATGAGCACCAGGGAAAAATACGCGTTCAAGATGCAGCTCAATCCCGGCATGGAGGAGGAATACCGCCGCCGCCATGATGAGATTTGGCCGGAGCTTGTCAGGCTTCTTAAGGATGCAGGTATCCAGGACTACTCAATCCATCTCGACCAGGAGACTGGAACCCTGTTCGGAGTTCTGTGGCGGTTGGCAGATCATCGGATGGATGACCTGCCCAGCCATCCGGTCATGAAGCGCTGGTGGGCCCATATGGCTGACATTATGGCAACGAACCCCGACAATTCGCCGGTGACAAAGCCCCTCGTTACCGTTTTCCGACTGACATGACTCCATGAAAATTGCAGTGCTCGAAGTTGGCAAGAGGAATTTGAAAGGATTCCGTCGCAAATCCGGAGTAGCGTCGAGAGAATGGTAGGTCTTCGTTGCGCGCTCATGCGGCGAGCAGATCGAACTGCTGAGCGAGTGACGGCTCCGGATTGCGGGCATACTTCGCCTGCTGTTTGCGCATCCTATGGATCATCTATGCTGCGCTTACCGTAACTATGGCTTTAGATGGTTCAACTGTGTCTCGTCTGGCGAGTTCAATGCACTTGGCCGTGGCCGTGACCTCTGGCGGCCCTGTCACAAATCTCCAAGTTCGGCAGTACTGGTCTTCCGAAGGTAATTGTAGACCGTTGCACGGCCCAGGCCTAGGACTCTGGAGATATACGCTGCGGCATTGCGTCCGCCAAAGGCTCCGTCACCCGCAAGATCGGTTATCAGTTGCTGTTTCTGGGACCGACTTAGCTCTAGGACTGATAAACCGCGTTTTTGCGTCCATGACTGGATGTATTCATTGATCCGTTCATGCCAATCCTCTTTGAACAACGATGCAGGCTTTTCCAAAGTTTGCGGCACTGAAACAAGCGCGTTCAAGGTATTGAGAACGGCATGGAAGTGAGAAACATCCACGTTGATGCATAAAATTCCAACAGCCTTTTCGCCGGCGCGAACGACAGCGCTTACTGATTTTATACGCCGGCCATCCCAATTCACCTTTTCGTATGGCCCGATGATTGTGTCAGAGGGTTTGAAGTCGATCTCATGTAGCAGCGACGGCTCGCCAATTTCTCGCTTCGAGAAGCTGTTGGACAGATAAGCGACTGTCTCGGTTAGAAGGTCATGGAGCACCACCTCAGCGTAGGGGTGAAATAGTAGAGCGATCGCATCGCAAACGTGGGTGTAAGTCGCCAACTCTGGCGCCAGCGCGATTCTCATAGGCGGCGTGCTGTTGTTAATCATCGTACTTCTTCATGACCGGGGGAATTCTGCTGAACTGCCCAGTTGATGCTCCACAGGTTTGTTTGGGCTGATCCCGCGTACAGCAAATCGAACGCATAGCGTCCTTCCAGAAACGTAAACGGGCGCCCATACACTGTAACACCTTTTTTGTCTTCCGGCATGAGAGATGATCGTTCCGGACTGGGATGTAGCTTGCATCGCAGAGGTCGCTCACCCTTGGGCTGCATGCTGGCCAAACCGGATCACACGAGGGCCTGCGATCCACCCCATGACCTCATCAAGCGGAACCTGTCCGTACAGGTCAAACGATGTTCACATAGGACACCTACCTTGGACAAAACTGTCCAAACTGGACTTGACGGTTTAACTTATTCCCTGCCATGCTCTCAAATGTCAAATCGTCCACAAAGGAATTCTGACGATGAAAAGGCTTGCTTGTCTTGCTCTAGTAGCACTCGGTTTTGCGTCGGCTCCAGCTTTGGCTCAGGACAACAAGGGGACCACCGTTCGGATTGCGACGGAGGGCGCCTACGTTCCGTGGAACTTCACAGGCGCAGGCGGCAAGCTGGAAGGCTTCGAGATTGATCTCGCGAATGACCTGTGCGCGCGTATGAAGGTGACGTGCGAGATCGTGGCGCAAGACTGGGATGGCATGATTCCGGCGCTGAATGCGAAGAAGTACGATGCCATCATGGCCGGCATGAGCATCACCGACAAGCGGCTCGAAGTCATTGAATTCTCCAAGGCCTATGCGGATGCCGGTAATGGTATCGTCGTGGCAAAGAACTCTCCCGCGGCGAAGGTCCTCGGACCCGTGGTTCGCATCAATCTCTCCTCTCAGCCAGCTGAAGCGGAGAAGGCCCTAGCGAACGTTCGCGAGGCGCTCAAGGGCAAGACTATTGGCGTCCAAGTCTCGTCAACTCACGGGATCTTCGCCGACAAGTACTTGAAGGGAGCCGTTGAAATCCGCGAGTATAAGACCACTGAGCAATATGATCTTGACCTCGCCGCCGGGCGGGTCGACGCGGTGCTCGGCGATGCCACGGCTCTCCGCGGCACGCTCGACAAGCCAGAATTCAAGGATTTCACGGTTGCAGGCCCTGGCTTCTCCGGAGATGTGCTCGGACGCGGCGTCGGCGTTGGTCTGCGCAAGGAGAGTCAGGATCTCAAGAGTATGTTCGATGCCGCCATCGGTGCCGCGATCACCGAAGGAACGATCAAGAAGCTGTCTGAGAAGTGGTTCAAGGTCGACGTCACGCCTAAGGGCTAAAACGGAACATCGCAACCGCAGACCGGGATATGCATTGGGCTTGTTCTAGCTCAATGCTTTTTTGAGTGGAGTTTCAGGTGCATTTCGACACGTTCCTCATGGAGCGCAACCAGACGCTGTTCGAGAACGGCGTCGAGATCAATCTCACGGAAAGCGGCGTCCATCCATGCACCATTGAGGAGATCCTGCCTCAGAAGGAGGCGCAGGAGTTACTGCGCCTGCCGCTCGGCTACGGCTGGACCGACGGGAGGCCGGATCTCCGTTCGGCCATCGCCGACTGGTATCCAGGCGCAGCATCTTCGAACGTGCTGATCACCAATGGCTCGTCGGAAGCAACCATGATCACGCTCATGGCCCTCGTGGAGCCCAGCGACAAGGTGCTTTTCGCCGTACCCAACTTCATGCAGGTCGACGGCCTCGGGCGGGCTCTGGGCATGAATGTCCAGAGGCTTCCGCTGATCGCGGATCAGGGATGGCAAGTGGATCCGGAGGCCCTCAGGGCAGCGATCTCCGGCGGCGTCAAACTGATCTCGGTGACAAATCCGGGTAACCCGACCGGAGCCGTGCTGTCACAGCACAGCCGCGAGGCGCTGATCGCAGCGGCCCAGGAGACTGAAGCCTGGCTCTTAGTCGACGAGATCTACCGCGGCGGTGAGATCGACGCCGCAGAGACTGAGACCTTCTATGGAAAATATCCGCGCGTCGTGATCACCAGCAGCCTGTCTAAATCCTTCGCGTGCCCGGGGCTGCGCCTCGGTTGGATTACCGGGCCCGAGGAGGTAATTGAGGAGGCTGCCAAGCGTCAGGACTATACAACGATCGGCAGCGGAATTTTGAGCCAAATCCTTGGCGCGTCGGTGATGGAGGCTAGAAACCGCGAGCGCATCCTGGCGCGGGGGCGCGCCTTACTTCGCGAGAATGCGAACCTCGTCGGACGCTGGCTTGAGGGGCGGGGCCGATGGAGCTGGGAGCGCCCGGCCGCAGGCGGAATGGCGTTCCTCCGCTATGATTTTGACATGCCCTCTGAAAAGCTTTCCGAGGAGCTGAGGCGGGAGGAAGGCGTTTTCGTCGTTGCCGGGAGCTGGTTCGGCATTGAGAACCACGTTCGTGTCGGGATTGGCGTCAAGCAGGAGCATCTGGTGGAAGGGCTGAAGCGCCTCGACCGATTCCTCTCCCGCCGCGGCTTGGCCTAATCGAATCAATTGGCTGAGAGACGGGCGATGGTGCCTCAAGACCACTTTCTGCGCGCTAAGGAAGATCTCCGGCTCCTCCTCGCCATTCCGTCCGTAAGCGCGAGGAGCGAGAACCTTGCCGAATGCGCGGCTGCTGTCCGCCGCTTGCTGGCGGAGGCAGGGTTTCGCACTGAGATCCATTCGGGAGAGGTTGGTCCTTTTGTGGTGGGAGAGGCCGGCAGCGGCCCCCTCACGGTTATGATCTACAATCACTATGACGTGCAGCCCGAGGACCCTGTCCCCTTGTGGAACAGCCCGCCCTTTGAATTGTCGGAGCGTGATGGCCGGTGGTATGGGCGCGGCGTCGCTGACGACAAGGGAGAGTTCGTCAGCCGCCTTGGAGGCTGGCGCCTGTTCCGCGAGCGCCATCCCCAATCCCTGCCGTTCAGAATTATCTGGCTCGTTGACGGCGAGGAGGAGATCGGAAGCCCCTCCCTCGAGGAGTTTATAAAGCAACGCTTCTCAAACGAAACCGTCGATGTCTGCTGGTGGGAATATGGCGAGATCGACTCCAATGGGCGGCCGGTCATCCTCTGTGGTTTTAAGGGGATCATGGGCTTTGAGCTGCGCTGCCGCACCGCGAAGGCTGACCTGCATTCAAGTCTGGGTTCGGTGTTCGACAATCCACTCTGGCGCCTTGCCGCTGCGACTGCATCGCTGCGAGACAGCGCCGGCAGGATCACCATTGAGGGTTTCTATGACGCAGTTCGGCAGCCGTCGCAGAACGAGCGCGACCTTGTCCGTGAGCCTCCGTTTTCGCTCAAGAGCCTTGTAGAGGCGACCGGCGCACGACTGACCCTGCAGGGCATCTCCGAAGAACACTTTTACTGGGCCATGAACTTCGAGCCGTGCTTGAACGTGAACGGATTCTGCGGCGGCTACGCGGGGGAGGGCGCAAAGTCTGTTCTGCCCGCGGAAGGGCTGGTGAAAATGGATTTTCGGCTCGTCCCGAATCAAGATCCGGCTCACATCGCCCGCCTGCTTCGCGCACATCTTGACCGGCTCGGCTTTCAGGACATTGAGGTCACTGTCCATGACGCGAATGTGAAGCCCATTAGGTCATCGCCGGATCATTGGTTTGTCAGAGAGGCACGGGATCTTCTGGAAGCTCACTTCGGGCAGGCGGCGATCATCCAGCCGAGTTCCCCTGCTTCCGGCACGGCCCATCCCTTTGTCGAGCAGCTTGGCGCCGAGATCTTCGGAATTGGCCTCACCCACCATGGAGCCATGCTCCATTCGCCGAATGAGAACATCATTCCTCAACAGTTCGCGACGATGATCGACTTTTCCGCATCCCTCTTCAGCCGATTAAAAGACATTGCCGAAACAGACATCGGCAACGTGCCGCATCGTCTTAAATGATACCTTCGCCGACCGTGCCTTGGAGTTCAACCTGACCTCAAGATTCGTGCATGAAACGGAGCCGAAACAATGAACAACAATGTCTTGGAAGCAGCTGCCCGTTCTGTACGGGCGCGTCGCCGCATCCGCGACTACGTGTATCGGACCCCACTACTGCCCTCCCGCCAGATCGGCCGCGATACCGACTCGTCCGTGTTCTTCAAGGCTGAAAATTTTCAACTGACGGGCTCTTTCAAGATCCGGGGTGCCGCGAGCAAGATGACCTCACTTGGAGTTGACCGGGGCGTCATCACGGCCTCATCGGGCAATCACGGTATTGGAGCCGCGCAGGCTGCTGCCCTGATTGGGCAGAAGCTGACAGTGGTGCTCCCCGAAACCGTCGCTCAAGCAAAGCTCCAGAGGATTCGCTCCTTCGACGTGGAAGTCATCCTGCATGGAGCGGAAACTGGACTGGCAGAATTGCATGCTCAGAAGGAAGCGGCATCCCGCGACCTCGTCTACGTCTCTCCATACAATGATCCTGAAATCATCGCAGGGCAGGGTACGATCGCGCTGGAGATGCTGGAGCAGGCCGACAGGATTGACAATGTCTTCGTGGCCATGGGAGGCGGTGGGCTGATCAGCGGGATTGGCTCAGTTCTCAGGAGCTTCAGCCCGACAACCCGGGTCTTCGGTGTTTCCGCGCAGAACTCGGCGGCACTTGCGGCATCGATGGCGGCGGGCCGAGTGGTCGAGACCGAACATCTCGATACCCTGGCGGATGCCGTCGCGGGCGGCGTTGACGAAGACAGCATCACGTTGCCGCTGTCGATCTCCGTCATTGATGAGGTCGTCACCTGCACGGAGGCGGAAATCGCCGTTGCCTTGAGGGACATGGCTGCCAAGGAAAACCAAATCGTCGAAGGCGCAGCGGCTCTTGCGCTTGCCGGCTTCTACAAGGTATCGGAGCGCTGCAAGGGGCAAAACAACGTGGTCGTGCTCTGCGGAGCCAACTTCGACCGCGCCAAGATCAAGACTGTCGTAAACGGCTAAGCGCAGGTAAAACCATGGCGAGTCTTGAAATCGACTGGGACAGGCAAGGCCGGCAGGCTTCCTACATTCATGTCCCGAGCTCCACGAACACCAGCGCCTGGCAGAACCTGCGCATACCGGTTTTCGTCATTCGCAACGGGGCAGGGCCGACCACGCTGCTCCTTGGAGGCAGCCATGGCGACGAATACGAAGGGCCGGTGGCTCTCTCGAAGTTCGCGCATTCGGTCGATCCCAATGAGGTCAGGGGAACGCTCATCATCATTCCGGCCATCAACCTACCGGCCGTGATGGCAGGAGCTCGGTTATCTCCGCTGGACGGGCTCAATCTCAACCGCGAGTTCCCGGGCAGGGCGCATGGATCGGTGACCCAGCGGATCGCGCATTTCGTCACGACGGAACTCGTGCCGAGAGCGGACATTGTCTTCGACATTCATTCTGGTGGCCGATCCCTGCGCTTTCAGCTATGCACGTTCCTTCACGAGCAGCCCGAGCCTGAGCGAACGCACAGCTTCCTGGCCGCCGCGCAAGCCTTCGGGGCTCCACTGACGGTGGTGATCCGGGAGCCCCATGCAGACGTGATGCTCGATGACGTCGTAGAGAAGTCAGGGAGGCTTATGCTCTCCAGCGAACTCGGGGGGAGCGGCATGATCACTCCCGAGACCGTGCGAGTGAGTTATGAGGGTCTGCTACGCGTCCTGCGGCACCTCGGTCACCTGCCTTCGATCGAAGATGGTGTAATGAGTCATCAGCCGTCGCGGTGTGTTTCGGTTCCGGGGTCGGATTATTACGTCCATGCAGACGACACCGCGCTGTTCGAACCTGTCCTTGATCTCGGCGCTCCAGTCGAGCGGGGGACCGTTATCGGTCACCTGCACTTGGTTGACAGGGTCGAGAGGGCTCCGACGCCGGTTCTCTCACCTCAATCCGGCCTGCTCCTCTGTATACACGGGCAGGGACTCGTACATCGTAACGACACGCTGGTGGTGATCGCCACGGACTATACGCCATAGCGGCTGCCCATTCTTGACATCTCCTGCCCATACCCGGAGCTCAAACAGTGAATGCCATTGCATTTCTTGACCTGCCACAAATCGAGCAACGTCTCGAAAAGCTGGACGTGGTCAGCTTGATGGAGAATGCGTTTGCTGCCTTTTCCAGGGGCGAGGCGGTGGTGCCTGTCCCGGGAGAGCTGCTCATCCAAGACCCACCGGGCGAGGTCCACATCAAGTATGGTTACTTCAAGACCAGTGAGACCTACGTCATCAAGATCGCGTCCGGGTTCTGGAACAACCCGGCTAAGGGGCTCAGCAGCAGCGATGGGCTCCTCCTCGTTTTCAAGAAGGAAACCGGCGAGCTCGCCGCCGTTCTCAATGATCGCGGCCGCCTGACCGATTTGCGGACCGCCGCAGCCGGCGCCGTTGCCGCCAAGCATCTCGGGCCCATGGACGTGGAGGTGATTGGCGTGATCGGAACGGGTATTCAGGCTGAGTTGCAGGTTCAACTGCTTCAGACCGTCCATCCCTGCCGAAATATCGTGGTTTGGGGGCGCAATGCGGAGCGCACATCTGACTATGCGCGACGAATGGAAGACAAGGAATTTTTCGTCGAGATTGCGCCAGCGGCATCTGCAGTCGCGGCTCGCAGCCGCCTGATTGTCACGGCAACCGCGAGCTCGTCTCCGCTTCTGCAATGGTCCGACATCCGGCCCGGCACACATATCACCGCTGTCGGCGCCGACAGCGCCGAGAAGCAGGAACTGGATGAAGCGATCATTTACAATGCCGATGTCGTCGTGACGGATAGCCGGACCCAGGCGATCTCTCGTGGAGAGCTTGGGCACGCCTACGGGCAAGATCCATCCTCCATGTCCCGCGTCGCAGAGATCGGTGAAGTCGTCTCAGGCGCCGCAAAAGGGCGGACACACCAAGATCAAGTCACGGTTGCGACCTTCTCCGGCCTCGCAGTTCAGGACATTGCGATCGCTTCAGCTGTATTGTCCCAATAGGACGATACCTCCGGGATACTGTCAGATTGACTTGAGTAATCTTCTCACGATCGCGTTCATCCATAGCGGTCACTCTTGGGACACCCCGCCTCCATTGGAGAGGACTGTGCTCCTCGTGTCACGTCCGGAGCCCTGCGTGGCCACCATGGTCTTTTGACCCTCAGGAATCCACAAGGCCTTGCGCATGGATCCTGACCGGATGAACGGGGAAACTGAGCGCATGCAACAGGACAGCCGCTGGAATCGGTTGCGCGGGGAGTGAGACCAGGAGGCGGGCGTCTAAAGTCCTGCGCGCTGTGGTGCCCAGCGCTGGCTGTTGGCCGCCATACTCGCCACATCATGACCGAGGTGCAGCTCCGGCGGCAGTTCGCACAAAATTTTAGGCGGGAACCACTTGGACTGCCGAAACGGCTTATTCCGTGTGCAATGCCAAAAGACCGCACATCGTCCGTTCCTTTGCCTCAAGGTGGGTCCTGAAGGCTCCAAAGTGTTGTGAGGCGTTCGATATTGTCGTGATGCACTCGCTCGTAAGGTGGATGGGCATGAATATGCCCCTTGGCCAGATCGTCCTCGATCCAGTTGCTGAGCGGTGCTTGTGCGAGCTCCAGCTCCGACCTGCATTGGAGGAGCTTTTCCACGTAGCTGATCGTCGCCTCAATGAGGCTAAGTCCATAGCCGCCGGACGCGATCACGTCTGGGTGACCGTGGTTTGGAAAGATCCGCTGCACCGGCCACGCCGCCATGCGCCGTAGGTTGGCCAAGTGGACCGCAAGCCGATCAGGCTCGGCCACGTATGTAATCGGGTCTTCCAAGGTATCTCCCGCGAACAGAAGATCTACTCCGGCAAGCAGGAGCAGCGTTCCATCGCAGCTATGGATGTCCGTATGACGCAATTCAACCCGGATATCGCCGACGCCGATTGACAGGTTCGTCTCGTAGGTCCTCGTCGGACTGACCACCGGGTTAATAGGAGGGAAGCTAGTCTCAAGCACATGGCGCCTTTCGATCAGCATCTTGGCCGTCAGCGCATGGGCAATGATCTCGCAGTCCGCGAAGGCCTCGTTGCCTGCAATATGATCTCGGTGCCAGTGGCTCAGAACCACCGTGAAACGCTCAACGCCACAGGCCGTCAGGGTGGCCCGGATCCTGCGCGCATGCGCCAGGGAAACGTGGGTGTCGTAGACCAGCGCCTCGGACCCGCTCACGATGGCATAGGTGCAGACACCAAGCTCGTAGGCGCCGTCGTCCAGCCAATTGGGCTTGTCCGAACAGGCGCGGACGCCGGGCACTCTTCCGTCATAGAAAGCTATGATGTTCGGCGCTGGCTGGAGGATGCGGAGTGTCGATGCGAGGTCCGGCACAGTGTCACCTGGTTACGAGCAGGAGATCAACTAAAGCATCATATGGGTCGGCGGATCAACCGAGGCGCGGGGTCAGCGGCCGGGGTGCTGTTCCAACTCCAAGTATGGATATCTGCATGGTCGAGCGCTGGGCCGCTTCGCAGATCGCCTCGGCATTCCCGGCTTCGTTCTTCTGGCGCGGCTGCCTCGCGCGCGGCCTCTATTGAGAACACTGTCTCTAGGTCAAGGACTGAGGCAGTTCGGACCTCAACCCAACTTCCGCATTAGAAGCGAGAC
>DATHAU010000339.1:0-1509 GCA_035296545.1 Microvirga sp. | reverse complement strand
ATGGCCGGGACAGGCCCGGCCATCCTCGAGACACCAGGCTGGGGGACCCCTTAGCGGTCCTGGCCCTGCTTGAGCTGATCGATCCGCTTCGAGGCTTCGGCCTTGTCCAGGTTCGGGTCGAAGGCCTTGGGGTCGTGGGCCTGCTCCGACAGGGTCTTGAGATAGGACGCCTGCGCGCCGGTCATGGGGTCGTGCCCGGACACCCACTCCGCCGGATCCTTGATCTGGTTGTCGGACGGGTCGGGATTGACCTTGGGATTTTGAACATCCGCAGGGCTGCCGCGCCCCTCTGCGGGACGCTGGGAAGCCTTTGCTTTCGAGGCTGTGTTCGAGGCCATGAGAGACTCCTATTGTTCTCTTTTTGTTCCTGAACGAGAACGGCATATCACCCCTTTGGTTCCCCATAGGAAATAGAATCGGCCTTAGCCTTTCATCCCCATTATCCACAGGCCGGGCGCTCGACCCGCCGCCAAGCTTGTGTTCTTGTTTCGTTCATCGACGCGTCAGGACAGGGAGCCGGGGATGCGCAAGCCAGCAGGCCTGGAGCGGCTCTACGTGGACTTCGATTCCTTCTTCGCCAGCGCCGAGCAGCACCTCCAGCCCCGGCTCCGCGGCCGGCCCGTGGGGGTCATTCCGGTGGATTCGGAGCATACGGGGCTGATCGCGGTCAGCCGCGAGGCCAAGGCCCTCGGGCTCCGGCGCGGCGCCTTCGTGCGCGACGCCCGGCGGCAATGTCCCGGGCTCGTGCTGGTGACGGCGCGGCACGAGGTCTATGTGGACCTGCACCGGACGATCATCAGGGCCATTGAGACCGTCCTGCCGGTCAAGGCCGTGTGCTCCATCGACGAGATGGTGTGCGCGCTCCTGCCCTCGGAGCAGGCGGAGGCGCTCGCCCTCGGCCGGCGGGTGAAGGACGCCATCGCAGCGCAGATCGGCCCGACGCTTACCTGCTCCGTGGGCCTGGGGCCCAACGACCTCCTGGCCAAGATCGCCGCCGAGATGAACAAGCCCGACGGCCTCGCGGCCCTTCATCCGGACGATCTGCCGGGCCCCCTGCTCTCCCTGGGGCTCACCGATGTTCCCGGCATCGCCAGGGGCAACGCCGCCCGGCTCGCCCGGGCGGGCGTCGCCGACATGGCCGCCCTGTGGCGGCTCCAGCCCAAGGAGCTGCGCCGGCTCTGGGGCAGCGTCGAGGGGGAGCGGCTGTGGATGGGGCTGCACGGCCATCGGGTGGAGAGGCCGGAAACCCGGCGGCGCATGTTCGGCCACGGCCGCGTGCTGCCGGCGGACTGGCGCTCCCTGGGCGGGGCCTATGCGGCCGCCCGGGTGCTCCTGGGCAAGGCGGCAAGCCGCATGCGCCGGGCCGGGTTCTCGGCGCGCTGCCTGAGCCTGTGGCTCACCGACCGGCACAGCGCCGGCTGGTACGGGGAGGAGCGTTTCCCCCCGACCTGGGACGATCCCTCCCTGCTGGCGGGTTTGAGCCGGCTCTTCCTCCATGCGGAGCGGGAG
>DATHAU010000338.1:0-2065 GCA_035296545.1 Microvirga sp. | reverse complement strand
GGGTACGGTCTCGCAGGTCTCGATCCAGCGACGGATCAGGCGGTCGAGATCGGCCACGCCGTCGCGCTTCAAGGAAGAGGCGACGGGCTCGGGAAGCCTCTGCGCCTGCTCGTATTCCGCTTGGATGAAATCCAGGATCCGTTTCGGAAACGCGCCCTGCCCCATTTCCCGGGTCACGGCCTTGCGCTCGATGAGGGCTGCGATCTCCTGCCTAGGTGTGAGATCTGAGGAGGTTGTTCATCCCGTCTGAGAGCCTGAAGGTGGTCGTTGCGACACGATTACCGATGGATCTGAGAGATGAACAACCCGCACCAGAATGCCCGCACGACTCGGCTGGGTCGAGCGGAAATGATCCGCCGCATCATTAAGGACGGCCGGCCTGTTCGAGAGGTGGCCCGAGGCTTTGGCATCAGCGAGCGCACCGCCCGCAAGTGGCTGGCCCGCTACAGGGCGGAAGGGTCCAGCGGCCTCGAGAACCGCTCGTCCCGCCCGAGGACTGTTGCCAACCGCACGGCCGAGGACTGGATCGGCGTGATCGAGATGCTCCGGCGGGAGTACCGGCTCACCGCAGACGAGATCGCCGGCAAGCTGAAGCTCGCCCGCTCCACCGTGGCAGCCTGGCTCACCCGGCGCGGCTTGGGTCGCCTGACAGCCCTGGAGCCGAAGGAGCCGCCCGTGCGCTATCAGCGCCAGCACCCTGGCGAGCTGATCCACCTGGACATCAAGAAGCTGGCGCGCTTTGAGCGCGTGGGCCATCGCATCACAGGGGACCGGCGCAACCCCAGCATTGGGGCGGGCTACGACTGCTTTCATGTAGCCATCGATGATGCCACCCGGCTGGCCTATGTTGAGGTATTGCCGGACGAGACCCGCCGCTCGACCACGGCTTTCCTGGTCAGAGCCCTGCGCTGGTTCAGAGCGCGAGGGGTCCGGGTCGAGCGGGTGATGACCGACAACGGGTCCGGGTACGTCGCGCGGCTGTTTGGCAAAGCCCTGAGACTGCTTGGCATCCGGCATATCCGCACGAGACCTTACACGCCCAAGACCAATGGCAAGGCTGAGCGCTTCATCCAGACGCTTCTGCGGGAATGGGCCTATGCGATCCCGTTCACCTCATCGTCTGCTAGGGCTGCCGATCTGGCCCGGTGGCTGACCTGGTACAATCAGCAGCGCCCGCATGGTAGCCTTGGCCGACGAACACCAGCTCAGGCCCTCGCCGGAACAACCTGATCAGAACTCACACCTAGAGGCCTCCGGCAGGTCCGCCTGGGCCAGAAGGGTCGGAAGGTGCATCGGCGCGACATTGCGGCCGGGATGTAGGCGCAGCCACCGCAGGGCCACAGCCGGCCGCAGCACATAAAACACTTTCTTCAGGGAGACCGCATCCGCCTGCGCCATGTGCCTGCGGAACTGCCCGTGGCCAAGGTGGTAGTAGTGCCGGACCAGGGCGTCCCGGTTCACGAACCGGTCGGCCTCGCAGCACCACTCGTCCCTGAAAGCGACGAGGCCGCGATAGATGATGGGCGAGGTCAGCCACTCGATGGCAACGGCGTTTCCCTTCAGGAGCAGCCTTGCCATCTTGAAGAGGTCCCAGCCGTTGATGTCGAGATCCTCCTCGATGGGCACCTCGATGACGTCGCGCTTCTGCTCGATGGAGAGATAGTCGGCGAGGGGCCGCACGTAGACGAAGCGGCAATCATAATCGCTGTCGGGCGAGGGAAAGCCCCAGGCGCGGCTGCCGCTCTCGACCGCCCAGACGATTCTGACCTTGTGCTGCGCCTCGATGAGCCGAAGTCGCCGCTCGATGGCGGCGACCACGGTCAGGTCGAAGTCGGACGGAATGGCGCGAACGGGGGTCACACGGCACGCGCGATCATCATCTTCTTGATCTCGGAGATGGCCTTTGCCGGGTTCAGGCCCTTGGGGCAGGTGTTGGCGCAGTTCATGATCGTGTGGCAGCGGTAGAGCCGGAACGGATCGTGCAGGTTGTCGAGGCGCTCGCCGGTGGATTCGTCGCGGCTGTCGATGAGCCAGCGATAGGCCTGGAGCAGGGCCGCGGGGCCCA
>DATHAU010000337.1:0-18229 GCA_035296545.1 Microvirga sp. | reverse complement strand
GCCGCCAGTGCGGCTCGATCTGACCGGCAGCGGAAGCCTCGACGCCTTCGGGGCTCAGCTCGCCTTCAATGCGGGGCCGACGATCGGCGCGACGGGGCGGGCCGATCTGCGCCGGGAGGGCGGCGTCAGGCGGCTCACCCTGAACACGGATGCGCGGGTCGAGGGCCTGCTGCCCTCCGCCGTCGCCCCCGTCTTTGCCGGAACGACGCAGCTGATGGCCGACACCACCTTCGCCAATGACGGCGCCGTGGCGATTCCCCGGCTGACGCTCGCGTCGCAGACCGCAAGGCTCAGCGCATCGGGCAGCCTCTCCGCCGGCCGGGAGGTGGATCTCAAGGTCTCGGCCAGCGCCGTTCCCACCGTGGAGGGAAAGACGGTGGCGGGCGGGGCCGAGATCCGCCGCCTCGCCTTCGACGGGGCCGTCGCCGGCCCCCTGGCGGGACCGCGGATCACCGGAAATCTCCAGGCGGAGGATGCCCGCCTCCCGGTCGGGCGCCTGGCAAGGCTCAATGCATCCTTCTCGGCCGTTCCCAGCGGCCCCTTCTCGGAGCCGGCCACCCGGATCGCCCTTGTGGCCGATGCGGAGGCGAGCGGGGTTGCCCTCGCGGATCCGGCCCTGTCCCGGGCCGTCGGCGACCGGCTCACCCTGACCCTGCGCGGCAACGCCGCTCCCGACGGAACCGCCGATATCGAAACGGCGCGCCTCGCCGCGCCCACCCTGAACGCAACCTATTCGGGGAGGCTGGGCGCGCCCGACGCCGCGGGCAGGCTGGTGGCCCAGGCGCCGGACCTGTCGCGCTTCGGCGACATCGCGGGCCTGCGGCTGCGCGGCGTGCTCGATCTCGATGCGGGCCTCCAGGGGGTCCTCTCCACAGGCCCGGTGAGCGCGACGCTCAACGGCAGCGCCACGCGCTTTGCCACCGGCATCGAGGCCGTGGACGGCCTTGCGGGAGGCCGCGTGACCCTGTCGGGGCTGGCGAGGCTTCTGCCCGACGGCGGCTTCGGCTTCCAGGGTCTGCGCCTTGCGGGCGCTCACGCCACCGCCCGCCTGGACGGCGACGCCACATCGGCCCGTGTGGCCGTGAACGCCAACGTGGACCTGCCGGACCTCCGGCGCGCCAACGAGCGCCTGACCGGACGGGGCGCGCTTGCGGCGCAGCTCACCGGAACCCTGTCCCGCCTCGATGCGAAAGCCGCCGCGACGATCGCCGACGCGACCGCCCTCGGCCGCCCGATCCCGCGGCTGGCCCTCGATGCCACGGTCACCGACCTGACGGGACTGGTCGATGCGCGCACGACCCTGGTCGGAGAGGTGAACCGGAAGCCGGCCAACGGCACCATTCACGTGGCCAGACGCCAGGAGGGCGGATGGCTTGTCGACTCCCTCGACGTGACCATCGGCTCCGTCGCCGTCCGCGGCAACGTGACCCTCGACGACGCGAACCTTGCGTCCGGCCGCCTCAGCGTCGATGCGCGCGACCTCGACGATCTGTCGCCCCTGGCGCTCACCCGCCTGTCCGGCGATCTCGCGGCCGATGTGGTGCTGGACGCCCCAGGCGGCCGGCAGGACGTGCAGCTGGAGGCGCGCGGGGCACGGATCAGGGTGGCCGACATCGCCGTGGAGCGCCTGGACGCCCGGGCAACCGCCGCCGACATCCATGCCAGGCCCATCATCAATGCGGCCATCGCCATCGACCGGGCGACCATCGCGGGCGAGACGTTCTCGCAGATCAGGCTGGACGCCACGGGGACGCCTGCGGCAAGCGACATCGTGCTGGCGGCCCAGGCGCGAGGCTTCAACCTCGACGCCCGCGGCCGCCTGGCGCCGGAGGCGCCGCTCCGCTTCGATCTCGCCGCCTTCACGGCCCGCCGCGACCGGCGCCAGATCGCCCTCGCCCAGCCGACGACCCTGACCTTTGCCGATGGCGGCGTCGCCGTGCGCCAGCTGACCCTCGGCATCGACCGGGGCACCATCAGCCTCGACGGGCGCGCGGGCACGTCCCTCGACCTTCGCGTGTCGGCCCAGGCCGTGCCCCTGTCCGCCGCCGACATCCTCGTGCCGAATACCGGCCTGTCCGGCACCCTCGACGGGAGCGCCCGGATCGGCGGCACGGCCGGCGAGCCGACCGGGGACTGGCGCATTCGCCTGTCCCGCCTCGTCCTCCCGCAGACCCGCAGCATCGGAGCGCCGCCCATCGACGTGTCCGCACAGGGCCGCCTTGGCGGGGGCGCGACGAGCGTCGACGGGACCTTGACCGCAGGCGATGCCGGCACGCTTCGCGTGACGGGGCGGGTTCCGCTCGCGGCAACCGGCGCCCTCGATGTGAACGCGCAAGGGCGCCTCAATCTGGGACTTGCCAACAATGTTCTGTCCGCAGCGGGGCGGCAGGTCTCCGGCACGGCCGCTATCGACATGCGGATCGGCGGCACGATGGCCGAGCCGAGCGTGAACGGCTCCCTTGCCCTCTCGGGCGGAAGCTTCAGGGACGCCCTGCAGGGCGTTCGCCTCGACAACATCCAGGGGCGTCTCGTGGCGCGCGGGACGGACGTGACCATCGAACGCCTCTCCGCCGCCACGCGCAACGGCGGCACGCTCTCGGCGAGCGGGCGCATCCGCATCGATCCGGCCGCGGGCTTTCCCGGCGACATCCGCATCACCGGCCAGAGGGCGGAGCTGGCTTCCAACGAGTTCGTGACCACCTCGGCGGATCTCGCCCTCGCCCTGTCCGGCCCGCTCTCGCGCGATCCCCGGGTGACGGGACAGGTGCGCATCCTCTCCATGGACGTGACCATCCCCGAGAGCCTGCCCGTGACGGTGCGTCCCATCCCCGGCACCCGGCACGTCCAGCCGACCCCCACCGCAGTCAGGCGTCTCGCCCAAGAGGCGAGGGCAAAGGCCAATGCGCGGGGCGCGCCGGCCTTCAACGCGACCCTCGATCTGGTGGTCTCGGCGCCCAATCGGATCTTCGTGCGGGGCCGCGGCATCGACGCGGAGCTGGGGGGCGACCTGCGCCTTTCGGGCTCCCTGCGGGATCCTGTGGCCATCGGCGCGTTCGACCTGCGCCGCGGACGCCTCAATGTGGTGGGCACGCGCCTGGACTTCACCCGCGGGCGGCTCACCTTCACCGGCGACCTGACCCCCGAGCTCGATTTTCTCGCCGAGACCCGGGCGGCGGACGTGACCGCCCGCATCGGAGTGACGGGAACGGCCAGGCAGCCGCAATTCGCCTTCACGTCCGATCCCGACCTCCCCCAGGACGAGGTTCTCTCCCGGCTTCTCTTCGCCAAGGCCTCGGGCGGCCTCTCGGCCACCCAGGCGCTCCAGCTCGCCCAGGTGGCGGCGCAGTTCTCCGGCGGCGGGGGCAGCGACGTGTTCGAGAGCCTGCGCCGCTCGCTGGGCGTCGAAGGGCTCGACATTTCGCTGGGCGCGGAGGGAGGCCCGACGGTGGGAATCTCCAGAGCCATCAGCGACCGCGTCAGCATCGGCGTCAGGGCAGGCGCCAGCACGGAACAGAGCGGCGTCTCCGTGGACATCGACGTGACCCGGCGCATCCGCGTGCAGGGAGAAGTCGGAGCCGGCGGCAACACAGCGGTGGGCGTCGGGGCCGAGTGGGAATACTAGCAGCTCCCTGCGCCGAACGAATGCCGCGCCGGTGCGTTGACGCTGAACCGATTCCACCGATCGAGGACTTCCATGGGCCGGGCTCGCCAAGGCCCGACATGTAAGCCCCGACATGTCCTGCATCGGCCCCTTTTCCATCGGAAGGATATCCCCGTGATCAAGGCTTTCGGCTATGCCGCCCAGGATGCGACCACGCCTCTGGCTCCGTTCCGGTTCGACCGGCGGGACCCCGGCGAGCGCGACGTTCAGATCGAGATCATCTATTGCGGCGTCTGCCATTCCGACCTGCACACGGTGCGCGGCGAATGGGGCGGCACCATGTACCCCAGCCTGCCCGGCCATGAGATCGTCGGCCGCGTCACCCGCGTCGGCGACGGCGTGCAGACCTTCGAGGCCGGCGATCTCGTCGGCGTGGGATGCATCGTGGATTCCTGCCGCTCCTGCCGGAGCTGCCGCGAGGGCCTGGAGCAATATTGCGAGTCAGGGATGACCGGCACCTATAACGGCCCCGAGCAGGGCACGGGGGCCAACACCTATGGCGGCTATTCCAACGTCATCGTCGTCGATGAAGCCTATGTGCTGCGGATCCCCGAGGGCCTCGACCCGGCCGCGGCGGCTCCCCTGCTCTGCGCAGGCATCACCACTTACTCTCCCTTGCGTCGCTGGCGGGTCCAGCCGGGGCAGAAGGTGGGCGTGGTCGGCTTGGGCGGGCTCGGGCATATGGCCGTCAAGCTCGCCCGCGCCATGGGCGCGCATGTGGTGCTGTTCACCACCTCGCCGGGCAAGCGCGAGGATGCCCTGAAGCTCGGCGCCCACGACGTGGTGATCTCGAAGGACCCGGAGGCCATGAAGGCGCACCGGAACAGCTTCGACTTCATCCTCGACACCGTCGCTGCGCCGCACGATCTCGACGCCTATCTCGTGCTCCTCGCCCGCGACGGCGCCATGGTTCTCGTCGGAGCGCCCGCCGAGCCCCACCCGGCCACGACGGTGTTCAACCTCATCGCCAAGCGCCGCCAGCTCGCGGGCTCGCTCATCGGTGGGATCGCGGAAACGCAGGAGATGCTCGACTTCTGCGCCGAACACGGCATCACCTCCGAGATCGAGATGATCCCGATTCAGGGGATCGAGGAAGCCTATGAGAGGATGCTCCGGAGCGACGTGCGATACCGCTTCGTCATCGACATGGCGTCCCTGAAGCGGGAGGCAAACGCCGCTTGAGCGGCAAGGCCCTCAGGGTCCCGGCGCTCGGCCCGGAACAAGGGGATCGTGCGCCCGTTCTTCCCGCCAAGGTGACATTCACACTCGCCCGACCGGAAAGGCTGCGGGATGCTGGTTTACGGCGATGTGGAATGCTGGGAGACGGTCGGCGCAAAGCACGCGCGCATCGAAGGAGCCCTGACGGAAGTCGCCTGTTTGCCGCCAGGGATCGAGCGGCATAGCGCCCTCGTTGCAGCCTTCATCGGCGCAAGCGAACTCGTCCAAGGCATCCTCGACGCCGGGTTTCAGGAGCGCGGCTTCGACGTCCGCTCCGTCGATCATGCCGGCGGGATGGAGATTCTCGCCATCCTGGCCCGCACCGTCGACCGATCCTGGCGGAGCGGCTTCGTTGAAGGAAGCGTACCGGCCTCCCTCCTGGGAAAGCTTCTCGGCTGCGATCCGAGCCTGCCCATCCGCACCAGAACCGCCGAGGGATATGCCTTCTATGCGGTCTATCCCGAAAGCTACCTCGAAGCCGCCCGGCGCTCGGGGCTCGGACAGGGAACGCGGGTCATCGGGATCCGCAGCATCGGCACGGGCCTCAGCGCCCTCGTGGCCGCAGCCCTCGACGCCCCGCCTCCCCTCACCCTTCGCCCGGCGGGCCATCCCTTCCGGCGGGAGGTGCGGGCCGATCCGGCTCTGACGGAGGAACTTGCGGCCGACAGGGACGCCATGTTCGCCATCGTCGACGAAGGCCCCGGCCTGTCCGGCAGCTCGTTCGGCGCCGTGGCGGATTGGCTGGAAGCGGAGGGGGTCGCGAGGCAGCGCATCCACTTCTTTCCCAGCCACGCCAACAGCCTTGGCCCCCAGGCCAGCCCACACCATCGCGAGCGATGGAGCAGGGCTCCCCGCCATGTGATCGACATGGACCGCCTCCTGCTGCGCTCCTCGCCACCGCACAGCCTCGCGGCCTGGATCGAGGATTGTCTCGGCCCGCTGGACCAGCCCCTGGAGGAGATCTCCGGCGGAGCCTGGCGGGCCAGGCGCTACCCCGACGAAACGCACTGGCCCGCCGCCCATGTTCAGCAGGAGCGGCGCAAGTTCCTGGCGCGCGTCAAGGGAACCCCATGGCTCGTCAAGTTCGCCGGGTTGGGAGAGGCCGGCCTTCGCAAATACCGACGCGCCCAGGAGCTTCATGCAGGGGGCTTCACCCCCGAAGCGGCAGGCTATCGCCATGGGTTCCTGATCGAGCGCTGGCACGAGAGCGGGGCATCCCTCGACCGAACGCCGGTCGACCGCAATCTCCTGGTGGAGCGGATCGGGTCCTATCTCGGCTTTCGGGCGCGCCGCTTTCCGGCAGGCGCCGATCGGGGGGCCTCCCTGGACCACCTGGGCGAAATGGCGCGCTACAATACCGGCCAAGGGCTCGGCGAAGATGCGGCGGCGGCTCTGGGGGCCCTCGCGCCCCGTGGAGGGAGCCTTGAAGGCCACGTGCGCCGGATCGACACCGACAACAGGATGCAACCCTGGGAATGGCTTCTGGTCGGCGGGCATCTGATCAAGACCGACGCCCTGGACCATAGCGCGGCCCACGACCTCGTCGGCTGTCAGGACGTGACCTGGGACATCGCTGGCGCCATTGTCGAATTCAGCCTGTCCGGGGAGGAGACCTCCCGGCTTTGCAGGATCGTCGAGCGGGAAAGCGGCTTTCCCGTCGCACCCGAGATCCTGGCCTTCATGCGCCCCTGCTATCTGGCGTTCCAGATGGGCGCTCACACCATGGCGGCCTGGTCCCTCGGGGACGGACCGGAAGCCTTTCGCCTGCGCCGGGCGGCGGATCGATACTCCCGCCTGCTGCAAGGGCTGCTGAACCTCGAGCCGGCCCGGCGGCCGACCAGGGAACAAGACGAACCGCCGTCCAGTTAAACAGCCAAGGCAACCTACCCGCAGCCGCCCTATCGATCGGCGCCTTAAGAACCGGTTCACGCATGCTCTCCGAAACCTGGCGGCTTCTGAAGACGGCCTTCAACGGATGGTGGAACGATCGCGCCATGAGCCTGGGCGCATCGATCGCCTTCTTCACCGTCTTCTCGCTTGCTCCCATGCTGCTTGCCGCCATTGCCGTCGCGGGCCTCGCCTTCGGCCGCGAGGCCGCACAGGGCGCCATCGTGGCCGAACTGGGCGGCCTGATCGGCAAGAACGAGGCTTCCGCCCTCGAAGCCATGATCGTCAGCGCGAGCAACGTCGGGTCGGGCGTCACCGGGATGACCGTCGGCATCGTCACCTTCCTTCTCCTGGTGACCGGGGCCATCGTCGAACTGCAGGACGACCTGAACATCATCTGGAAGGCGAAACTGCCCGAAAGCTATGGCGTCCTGTCCTTCCTGCAAACGCGGCTTCTCAGCCTCGGCTTCGTGCTGGGGATCGGATTCCTGCTGCTTGTGTCCCTTGTCTTCGATGCGGGGCTGACGGCGGTCGGGTCCTATCTCGAGGCTGGATTTTCGGGCGCGACGGTGATCCTCCGCATTGTCAACAGCCTCGTGTCCTTCGCCATCGCCGTTCTTCTGTTCGCGATGATCTTCAAGCTTCTGCCGGCCGTGCGGATCACCTGGCACGACGTGTGGGCCGGCTCTCTCGTCACGGGGCTGCTGTTCACCATCGGCAAGCTCCTGATCGGGTATTACCTGGGAAAGAGCAACGTCGCTTCGAGCTACGGGGCGGCCGCCTCGATCATCACCATCCTGCTCTGGATCTACTACTCGTCCCTGATCCTTCTCTTCGGCGCGGAATTCACGAAAGCCTATGCGGAAAGCCGGGGAAGCCGGAAGAACAAGCGGCCCAGCCAGCCATAGCAGGCGAGCCGGACCCTGCCGGCTCGCCCCTGCCTCGGACGCCGGCCCGCCTGCCTATTCGGCAGCCTGACCCATGGCGGGAGTGGTGGGAACGTTCCTCATGCCGCTCAGGACCTCCTCGGCCGAAGCCCTGTAGTTCTTCACGGAGCTCGTCCACTGGCCCCACACCATCGGGTCGATCCTGTCGCCGTTGCGGCCCAGATTCTGCAGCCGGCTTTGATCCTCCCCGGTGAGCACCTGCCTCGGCAGGGGCTGGAGATGGCGCACATCGTCGGCCGAGATGCCGATCATCTCGCCCACCCTCGTGCCGTACTCGTCGTGGACCAGGAGCAGGTGCCACACCATGCGCTCCTGCACGTCCCGCTCGCATTGGCCGAGCAGGGTGCCCATGTTGAGCACCAGATCGTCCCGCTCCCAGTCCATCATGGTGCAGTAGCGGCCCCGGGCCTGGACGTAGTCGTTGCGGCGGTCGATGACGCTGCGGGTCAGGCGTCCGTGAATCTCGGGCCCATGGTTCGGCTCTTCCCGCGGCGATTCATGCAGGCCGTTGTGGATGGAGGGCTCGAAGTTCACGTGCGGGTTCTGCCCCGGCGCGAGGTCGCGGCGGAAGGACATCTGCCCGCCGTTGAGGTTGGTGGCCACATCGGCGTTCTTGGCCTGGTTCACCGGCAGCTGCAGGTAGTTCGTGCCGACCCGGTAGCGCTGGGTATCGGAATAGGAGAAGGTGCGGCCGACCAGCATCTTGTCGTCCGAGAAGTCGAGGCCGTCCACCAGCACGCCGGTGCCCATGGCGATCTGCTCGTTCTCGTTGAAATGGTCCTCCACGTTGCGGTTGAGGGTCATGACGCCCACGTGGCGCAGGGGGAAATCCTTCTCCGGCCAGATCTTGGTGTCGTCCAGCGGGTCCCATTCCAGCTCGGGATGCTCGTGGTCCTCCATGATCTGCACGTACATGTCCCATTGCGGGTGCTCGCCGCGCTCGATGGCCTCGTAGAGGTCCTTGGACGCGGAGCCGAGGTCCTGGCCCTGGACCTTGGCGGCCTCCTCCGCCGTCAGGCTGGCGAGGCCGCAGCGCGGATGGAAATGGTACTTGACCAGAACGGTCCCGCCCTCGGCGTTGACCATCTTGTACGTGTTGACGCCGAATCCCTCCATGTGCCGGTAGCTTGCGGGAATGCCGCGCGGGCTGAACAGATGCGTCAGCATGTGCATGGATTCGGGCGTCTGGCTCATGAAGTCGAAGATCCGGTTCGGCTCCTGGCGGAAGGTCACGGGATCGGGCTTGAGGGAGTGGATCACGTCCGGGAACTTGATGGCGTCGCGGATGAAGAAGACCGCGAGATTGTTGCCCACGAGATCCCAGTTGCCGTCCTCCGTGTAGAACTTCACCGCAAAGCCGCGCGGGTCGCGGGCGGTCTCGGACGAGTCGCGGCCGCCGATGACGGTGGAGAA
Organism: Microvirga sp.; assembly: GCA_035296545.1. Taxonomy (GTDB): domain Bacteria; phylum Pseudomonadota; class Alphaproteobacteria; order Rhizobiales; family Beijerinckiaceae; genus Microvirga. The sequence continues at coordinate 9,103 of DATHAU010000337.1, read as the reverse complement.
GCGGATCGCCAGGGGGGTTTTCTTGCCGGCCTGCTGGAACAGCTTGGCGCGGGTGTACCTGGAGGCGGGCTCGTCGCCGATCTTGCCCGTGACCTCCAGTTCCCCGTAGCAGACGAAGCCGCGGGCATGGACCACGCGCTCCGGAATGCGCTCGCGGTCGAAATGGGTGATCTTCTCCAGGAACTGGTAGTTCTCCAGGGTCGCAGGGCCCCGATTGCCCACCGTGCGCTGGGACTGGTTGTTGACGATCGGATGCCCCTGCCGGTTCGTCAGGACCTTGTCCGAGGCGTGCGGGGATGAGGCTTTGTCCGAATCGGGTCCCTTGGATTTCCTGCTCATGGGCGTCTCCTTGCGTCCTGGGTCTGCGTACTCGTCCGCAACCGAATCGATCCGGACCGACAGGCGGCGCGAACATGGCTGTCGCGGCCCGAATGCAGATGAAGACAAAAGGAATAGAGCATCCGGCGCATAAGGAAAGAGACCGCCCCGGCGGTCTCTCGATGAACCTTCAGCTTGGCTTCATCCAGAACGGGCTCAGCGGAAGATGCGGTCGCCCTGCTCGTCGATGATCTGCCGGCCCTTGGCGAGCGCGAAGGCAGCCGCATCGTCCTTGCTCGAATGGGTCTCGGCGCGAACGAAGCGATGCTCCTTCGTTCCTGTTTCGAAATCCTTCTCGATCACGCCCGCGGTCTGGAACTGGCCCTTCGCCGGGTAGGGGGCGGGCCGGATGCGGAAGCCTTTGTATTCCACCGCCTCGGCGGCGGGCTCGCTCTTCTGGCTGGGCTCGCCCGCTCCGGTCAACCGCGTCCATAAGCCTTTGAGGATCGAAGCCATGTTCACCAACTCAGCCGGTTCATAAAGAAGCGAAAAGGGAGGCGGCCCTCGGCCAGCCCATAGGCAATCCAGTATCAGGTTTGCCGCCCCCATGAAAGCCGATGCCGTAACCGACCTGTGATGTCGGGCTCCTTGACGTTCATGGTTTCAAGGTCAAGTCTTGAGGCTCAGGCTTGCAGCCAAGCGAGTTCACGTCGCGATCGAGGGTTTCCCCATGAAGTATCCTCTGTTTGGATTATGCCTGTCCGGCGCGCTCCTGACCGGCGGCATCGCCCTCGCCCATCATGGGTGGGGGAGCTACGACGCGGGAAAGAAGCTGACGATTGCGGGCTCGGTGGAGGGCGCCGACTGGCAGAACCCCCACGTGATGATCGTGGTGTCCCATGAGAACAGGAAATGGGATGCGGTGCTGGCTCCTCCGTTCCGCATGAGCGCGCGGGGGCTCGAGCCCGACATGATCAAGCCCGGCACCCCCGTGACGCTCGAAGGCTATCCCTCGACCCGGGCCGAGGCCGAGATGAGGGCGGAGCGGATCGTGGTGGGCGGCAAGACCTTCGAACTCCGCTAGGATTCCATGTATCTCGAGCTGCTCGCGGCGCTGGAGGGGTCCTGGCTCGGCCATGCGGGGCGCCACTCGGCCTGGCTCTATACCGCCGCGAACCTGCTGCATGTTCTCGGAGCCGCCTTCCTGGTCGGCGGCATCATGGTGTTCGACCTCAAGGTTCTGGCGGAGCACGGCAAGAATGCCTGGCAGGTCGGGCGCTACGCGATCCCCCTCGCGGCGGCGGGGCTGGCCCTGCAGATCCCAACCGGGGTGCTCCTGCTGGCCGTCGAAGCCAGGGCGCTGGGCGTCAACCCCGCCTTTTACTTCAAGCTTGCGTTCATCGCCGCCGGGCTCGTCAACGTGGCGCTGTTCCACGCCCGGTTCGGCAGCACCCTGCGCTCGGGCGCCATCCCCCCGCAGGCGCGCGCCTATGCGGTCATCTCCCTTGCCGCCTGGATCCTCGCGCTGCTGGCCGGACGCCTGATCGCCTACCTCTAGCGTGTGTCGGCAGCGCCGCCCTCTGGAAAATTTCCTCATCTACCCCAGCATCGTTATCATGATCCAAGCAAGGTTCTTCATGCGCATCGGCCTGGCGCTCTGCGGTCTCGTCATCGGCTGCGGAACGGGATGGGGCGCGACGACGCCCGCCACCGAGACCGTCGAGCAGGCTCTGTGCCGCCTCATCGAAGGGGCCGCGCAGGCGCGCGGGATTCCGCAGGGCTTCCTCACCAAGCTCATCTGGCGGGAAAGCTCCTTCCGCCCCCATGTGACCAGCCCGGCCGGAGCCCAGGGCATCGCGCAGTTCATGCCGGGCACGGCCCAGGAACGGGGGCTGACAGACCCCTTCGACCCGGAACAGGCCATCCCGAAGGCCGCCGAGTTCATCGCGGACCTGACGGATCGCTTTGGAAATCTGGGGTTGGCCGCGGCGGCCTATAACGGCGGCCCCGCCCGCGTGGCCGCATGGCTTGCGGGAACAGGAGGGCTCCCCACGGAGACCAGGAACTACGTCATCGCCGTGACGGGCCGCTCCGCCGAGGATTGGGCGGCCGACAGGAAGGCCGAAGGCGATGGGCAGGCCAAGGCCCCTGCGGACCCGAGCGCCCAATCCTGCCTTCAGATCGTCGCCGTGCTGCGCATTCCGGGCCGCGATGCTCCGGCGGTCGAGGCGGCGTTCGCCCCCTGGGGCGTTCAGCTTGCCGGAAATTTCTCGAAGGAGCTGGCCCTCGCCGCCTTCGCGCGCACGAGCCGGGCCTATGCGTCGGTTCTGGGCAGCACGCAGCCCATGATCATCGGAACGCGGCTGCGCTATCGCGGCGCGAGAACCTTCTATCGCGTGCGCGCGCCGGCGGCGACGCGCAAGGAGGCGGAACAGCTCTGCACGCGGATCCGCACGGCGGGCGGGAGCTGCATCGTTCTGCCGAGCTGAGGGGCAGCGTTCATCAAAAAGGCTCGCGCTCCCTCGCGTCGGTGCGAAGGAGCGCGAGCCCTGTCTTGCGGTCGGTCAGCGGCGCTGGGGTCGAAGGGACCGGGCCAGTTCCCGAATGACATTATCTTCGATGTTCAGGCCCCCGTCGTCGTCCGACGTGATCTCCACCTCTGCGGACATGGAAGGCTCGATCCGGGCGGTGGCGCCCCCCTGCAATTGGGGAAGCTTCTCGTGCTCGGGTGCGGGCGTTGCAGGGCGCTGGGGAGCCGCCGGTTCGGGAGCGTTCCTCACCACGGGTGGCGGAGGGGCATAGCTTCGCGAGGAGCTGTAGCGGTTCTCGAGGGTGTCGAGCAGGCTGTTGAGGGCTGCGTTCGAAACCGGGATGTCAGGCACTTGCGGCAGGCCCTCGAGGGCGATGGATCGGTTCTGGTAGGCGCCTTCGCCCGACACGTCCGGCCCGAACCAGGACAGGGGGCGAAAATCCCGGGCTTCCTCTTCGCTCTGGAACTCGACCGCAATCAGATCCAGGGGACCGGGTGTGACCAGACGCACCAGGTGAATGTCGCGGGTGCCGATCGTCATATGGGTGACGAGGTAATCGACCTTGCCGGGCGTGACGTCGAGCAGGGCCTCGGCGTGCGTGCGGGGAACTTCCGTGCGCTCCTCGATCGGCCCGTTCGGTCCTGCGCTGATCAGCACCAGGCTGCCCTTGTCGCCCTCGACGATCACGTAGGAGCTGCGATCGGACTGATTGGGGAAATGGCCTTCCGTCACCCGATTGCCGCCCCGTTCCTTTCGAATGAGCCGGGCCAGGGATGAAGGAATGAGATAACGTCTGTAAGTACTCATATCAGGACCTCTGATCATAGGCCGAAAACTGCTCGCTCTTACCTAGATCTCGATGCTTCAACGATCAAACAGAACGTATTCACAGTCCAGCACAATAAACCAACATCGTTAAAATCGCGCGTGACGTTCTATTGTGAGCAGACGAGTTCGCAGGCGGAGCTAAGGAAAATCGAGCACAGATCATGGCGCTTCGCGGCCAGACTTCAAGCAGGCCAGGGCCGGTTTTCCCTTGATAACAAAGGGCCGGCCGCAAAAAAGCGGCCCTCGGCAGGTTCTTCGGAGAACCTGCCGAGGGCCCGCGTTCTTTGAGAGCGGCTCAGTAAGCCTATGTTATTCACTTGCCCTCGTCTTGGGCGCGTAGGGTGCGTTGCCGTCGAAGGTATAGGCGGTCTTCACGGTGGTGTAGAACTCCTGCGCGTAGCGCCCCTGCTCGCGGGGACCGTAGGACGAGCCTTTGCGCCCGCCGAACGGCACATGGTAATCCACCCCGGCGGTGGGCAGGTTCACCATCACCATGCCGGCCTCCGCGTTGCGCTTGAAGTGCGAGGCATATTTCAGGCTCGTGGTGCAGATGCCCGACGACAGGCCGAAGGACGTATCGTTGGCAATCTCCAGGGCCTCGTCGTAGTCCCGCGCCCGGATGACGGTGGCCACCGGCCCGAAGATTTCCTCGCGGGCCACGCGCATGGTGTTGTCCACCTCGGTGAACAGGGCCGGCGCGAGATAGAAGCCGGGCGCGTCGCGCTTGAGGACTTCACCGCCCGCCACGAGCTTCGCGCCCTCCTCCTGGCCGATGCGGATGTACTTGAGATCCTGGTCGAGCTGGCCCTGATCGACCACCGGGCCGATATGCGTTCCGGCCTTCAGGGCGTCGTCGACGACGAGGCCCGCCATGCGCTCCTGCATGGCCGCCACGAACCTATCGTGGATGCCCTCCGTCACGATCAGCCGCGAGGACGCGGTGCAGCGCTGGCCCGTGGAGAAGAACGCGCTGTTGACGGCGCAGTCCACCGCCACCTTCAGGTCGGCGTCGTCCAGCACCACCATCGGGTTCTTGCCGCCCATCTCGAGCTGCAGCTTCTTCATGGGATCGGCGGTGATGCAGGTCTGCGCCACCCGGCGTCCCGTGGGCACGGAACCGGTGAACGAGATGGCGGAGATCTTCGGGCTGTTGAGCATGGCCTCGCCCACCACCGAGCCGCGGCCCATCACCAGGTTGAACACGCCTTCGGGCACGCCGGCGCGGATGATGATCTCGGCGAGCGCATGGCCCGAACCGGGCACGAGATCGGCAGGCTTGAACACCACGCAATTGCCGTAGGCCAGCGCGGGGGCGATCTTCCAGGCCGGAATGGCGATGGGGAAGTTCCAGGGGGTGATCAGCCCGACGACGCCGATGGGCTCGCGGGTGATCTCCACATCCACCAGGGGGCGCACGGACGGCAGCTTCTCGCCGGCCAGGCGCAAGGTTTCGCCGGCGAAGAACTGGAAGATCTGGCCGGCGCGGGTCACCTCGCCGATCCCCTCCGGCAGGGTCTTGCCCTCCTCCCGGGACAGCAGGCGTCCGAGTTCCTCCTTGCGGGCCAGGATTTCGTCGGCCACGGTCTTGAGGATGTCGTGGCGCTGCTGGATCGAGGAGCGCGACCAGGCCGGAAAGGCGTCGTGGGCGGCCGCGATGGCGCGCTCGGCGGCAGCGGCGTCGGCGCGGGCGAATTCGCCCACCACGTCGTTGGTGTTCGAGGGATTGATGTTGGGGGAGGCCTCCGATGCGCCCACCCACTCGCCCGCAATGTAATTCTTCGTCATGATCAATCTCCGGATTGGGTCGTGATGAGGTCGCGCTGCGCCAGGTTGGCCATGAGAGCGCCGAGGCCGAAGGTCCAGGGCTCGCAGTCGGGGCTGGGCTTCATGCGGTTGACGAGGGCGCCAAGCTCGGGGGCCGCGATGGTGACGATGTCGCCGGTCTTGTGGGTGAAGCCCATCCCCGGCTCGCCGCGATCCTGGGTCGGGGCGAACATGGTGCCGAGGAAGAGCACGAAGCCATCGGGATACTGGTGATGCGGCCCGATGGTCTGCGCCACGAGATCCTCCGGGTCCCGGCTGATCCGGCTGATCGAGGACGAGCCCTCCAGCTTGAACCCGTCCTGTCCCTCCACCGTCAGGGTCACGGTGGTGCGGCGCACATGATCGAGGGTGAAGCTTTCGTCGAAGAAGCGGATGAACGGCCCCACCGAGCAGGAGGCGTTGTTGTCCTTGGCCTTCGACAGGAGCAGGGCGGAACGCCCCTCGAAATCGCGCAGGTTCACGTCGTTGCCAAGCGTCGCCCCGACGATCTTCCCCTCGCCGGTCACCACGAGAACCGCCTCCGGCTCCGGGTTGTTCCAGGTCGATTTGGGGTGCAGGCCCGCATCCATGAACGCCCCGATGGCCGAGAGGGTCGGCGCCTTGGTGAAGATCTCCGCATCGGGGCCGATGCCCACTTCGAGATACTGGCTCCAGGCTCCCTGCGCCACCAGAACCGCCTTCAGGTCCATGGCCTCCCTGGAGCCGGGCTTGAGACGGCTCAGGTCGTCCCCCACCAGGCGGGTGACCTCGGCCCGGATGGCGACCGCTGCGCCGGCGTCCCCCCGCGCCCGCTCCTCGATGACGCGCTCCAGCATGGAGACCGCGAAGGTGACGCCCGCCGCCTTGATGACCTGGAGATCGATGGGGGCCAGGAGCCAGGGCCTCGACGCATCCCGGCCGTCAGGGGCCGTATTGGCGGCGATCTCGTCGAGGGAGCCGATCCGCTCTCCCGGGGCGGTCTTCACCACCCGGGCCGGATCGCCCATGGCGGCAAGCCCGCTCATGGTGGAGCAGGACCGGGAGATGTCAAACACCCCCTCCTCCCGGATGGCCACGATGGAAGGCCCGACGCCCGGACGCCAGACCCGCCCGGCCAGGGCGCCCTTGAGTCCGTCGGCAGGCAGGATGCCGGCTGCGCTTTTGGGTGAGGAAAGATGATCCATGACCGGCGGTACTCCCAGGGGGCAGGCTCCGCGCCTGCTCATCGTGCGTGTTGCGCCTCTGTTATAGCGGCGGCGGGAGGTGGGACCATAAGGAAAGTGAGATATCCACCTGCCAGGCTCCTTCCAGGCTCCTTCCAGGCCCCTGCCGGAACAAATGCGCTCGCCCGCCCGTTGCGCCGCATAGTCACGCTCCGGCGACGCGACGAAAAAAGCGTCGGTCCGCAAGAAGGGATGAAGCCTCATGTCCGATATGCCCTCTCCCTCCCAGCCCGACGTACCGACCCCGATGCCCCAGCCCGTCCATCCGGATCCCGGCCCCTCGGGCATTCCGGGTTCCGGGGAGCCCCTGGGCGTTCCCGCCGGCAATCCCGGCGAGGTTCCCGGTCCGGCCGAACCCATCGGCATCCCCGACTCGGGCCCCCAGGAGATTCCGGTCACGCCGACAGGAGCGTGAGGAGCCACATCCATGGACGATGGCGAGCGTTCACCAGCGGCTCAGATGGCTTCCCCGTCCTATCGCATCGCGGCGCTCGACCGGGATTTCCTGCTGGGCGATTCCATGCGCGGGGTCCGCTTCCAGCTGGAATACGCCAAGGCCGAGGAGAGCCTGCGCAACTGGGGCGTACGCTCGACCATCGTGGTGTTCGGAAGCGCGCGGGTGCGCGAGAACGGGCCGGGCCGACAGGCCTTCTGGTACGAGCAAGCCCGCTCCTTCGGAAGGATCGCCTCGCAGAAGGGAGGCGCCCTCGTCCATGCCAACGGCTTGAGGGACAACGTGATCGCCACCGGCGGCGGACCGGGGATCATGGAAGCCGCCAATCGGGGAGCCGCTGATGCGGGCGCGCCGTCCATCGGCTTCAACATCACCCTGCCGCACGAGCAGGAGCCGAACGCCTATTCCACCCCGGAGCTGACCTTCCGCTTCCATTACTTCGCCATGCGCAAGATGCACCTGGCCATGCGGGCCAATGCGCTCGTGGTGTTTCCGGGCGGGTTCGGCACCCTGGACGAGCTTTTCGAAGTTCTCACCCTGCGCCAGACCGGCAAGGCTCCGCCGCTCCCGACCGTACTCTTCGACAAGGGCTACTGGCAATCCGTCATCAGGTTCGACGGGCTCCTCGAGCACGGCATGATCAGCGAACAGGACCGCAGGCTCGTGCATTTTGCCGAGAGCGCGGAGGAGGTCTGGACCACCCTGATCGGGAACGGGCTCATCGCGCCGCGCCAGGAGGCCGGGGAGTCAGGCAACAGCCCTTGAACTCCATCTGCCGGATCGATTGACAAATTCCCTGCGGTGGATTTTGCTGAACGACATGGGGATCGCGATCTCCCCACGAGGCGACAGGCCCAAGCATCGCATCCGCAAACTTTCATTCACGGATGCAAAAACCATGTCGTCGTTCAACGCCATCTCCATCGACAAGCTGTCCCGGCTGATCGGCACCCCGAGATGCCCTGTGCTCATCGACGTTCAGACAGAGGACGATTTCCGGGCCGATCCGCGCCTCGTCCCCGGCGCCGTCCGCCGGCCCTTCGCAACCGTGCCGGACTGGGGGCGGGAATTCTCCGGCCGATCCGCCGTCGTGATCTGCCGGAAGGGGCTCAAGCTCAGCCACGGGGTGGCGGCCTGGCTCCGGCATGCGGGCATCCCGGCGGATTCCCTGGAAGGGGGCGCGCTCGCCTGGGCGCAGGCGGGCCTGCCGATGGTGCCCGAGGCCAAGCTGCCGCCCCGCGACCCGCAGGGGCGGACCGTGTGGGTCACGCGCTCGCGGCCCAAGATCGATCGGATCGCCTGCCCCTGGCTGATCCGGCGCTTCGTCGATCCGGGCGCCGTCTTCCTGTTCGTTCCGCCATCGGAGGTGCAGGGGGTCGCAGAACGCTTCGGCGCGACGCCGTTCGACATCGACGGCGAGGGCGTTTTCTGGAGCCATCGCGGGGAGTTCTGCACCTTCGACGCGATGGTGGAGGAGTTCGGCCTCGCCACGGAGCCCTTGCGGCGGCTTGCGGCGATCGTCAGGGGAGCGGACACGGCCCGGCTCGACCTGGCTCCCGAAGCCGCCGGGCTGCTTGCGGCGTCGCTCGGGCTCTCGCGCATGTACACGGAGGACCTCGCACAGCTGGAGGCGGGGCTCCTGCTCTACGACGCGTTCTATCGGTGGTGCCGGGATGCCAGCGATGAGACCCATAACTGGCCCCTGAAGAAGCCGGGAGCATGAGATGAACGAAACCATGCGCTCGTCGGACAACCGCAGCCCCGAGGCCCAGGCGGGTCACGGCGTGCCGCTCGCCGGAGCCTTCCGGGTCTGGCTGCGCGTGGCGGCCTTGAGCTTCGGCGGGCGCGCAGGGCAGATCGCCGTGATGCACAGGATCCTCGTGGAGGAGAAGCGCTGGATCTCGGAGAGCCGGTTCCTCCACGCCCTCAATTACTGCATGCTGCTG
>DATHAU010000336.1:0-3881 GCA_035296545.1 Microvirga sp. | reverse complement strand
AGAAGCAGAGCGTCATCTACTACCGGGGCCTGGTCCAGATCAGCCGCTTCGACGACGAGGCCCGGACCATCCATATCCCGCTCTCGGACCTGCGCACCGTCTTTCCCCTCGACGTGAAGGCGCAGCGTGCCGTGACCTACGCCCCGGCCACCCCAGACAAGGTCGGCGGGACGATCTCCCTCGAACTGACGGTCTCGGGCCGGGAGCAGGTTCAGCTCGGACCCTCCTCCTACAATGTGCTCGTCGTCCGCAACCGCTTTCTCAATGCCGAGGGCCGGGTCACGATGGAGTACACGGACCTCTATTCGCCGGACCTCAGCTTCGTCCTCGGCAAGCGCTATGACGGCAAGGGCGGGGTTCAGACGACGATCAAGTACCAGACCATCAAGCCTCTCGGCCGCACCTCCCCCCTTTAGGGGCTCCTTCGACGCTCCCGCTTACCTCATCACCCCGGCGGTATCGTCGATCTGCGCCCTGACGGCTCCTTCGAGGTCGAGGGCCGCGGCGAGCTGATTGAGGAATTCGCGCTCCTGGATCGTATCGGGATCGATGGCGATGCGGGCCGCCGCATAGACCTGCGCGGCCTTTTCCGGATCGTCGATATTGGCCGCGAGCTCCTCCACATCGGCCGGGGAGGCCATTTCGGTCTCGAGCCAGCGGCTGGCCTCCGGATCGATGCCGGCCTCCGTGAGGCCCTTCACGATGCGCGACCGCTCGGCCTGGTCGATCTGCCCGTCCGCCGCCGCGGCGGCCACCATGGTGCGCAGGAACAGCAGGGCATCATCCTCGGTCTGGGAGACCGGATGGAAGCGCGACGTCTCAGGCACGCTCTCGATGGCCTTTACTGCGGCCCCCTCGTCCGGGGCTGTCTCCACGGGCGAAGGGCTTGGCGCAGTTCCTTCCACAGGCTGTCCGGCCTTCCCCTTCTGAAAGGCCTTGTAGGCAAGGCCGCCGATCACCGCGAGACCGCCCAGCTTGACGAGACCTCCCGTCAGCCCGCCCTTCTTGCGTCGGCCGAACATGAGGCCCGCCAGCCCCAGGAGGGCGGCCTGGGCCATGCCCGGATGCCGGGCGGCGAGATCCTTGGCTTTCTGGAGAAGCTGATCGGGGGATTGGCCTGTGAGTTGGCCGACGCCCTGCTGGATCTGCTGCCCGAGCCCTGCCGCCCCGGAGGAGCCGCCCGGCTGATCCCGGCTCGCATCCGGGCGTCCGATCGCGCTGACGACCACATCCAAAAGCTTCCTGTAATCAACCATAACGGCCCTCCTGTCCGGCTCCGAACTGTTCCAGAGCACAACGGAGGCACGGGAGAATGGTTCGGGTTTGCCCGGCGTTCAGGCTGCCTTGCGAAGGGAGGCCGCTTCGGACGCGAGACGCCCGATCCGGCTGAAATCGCCGGCCTTGAGGGCATCGGGAGGGGTTATCCAGGTGCCGCCGACGCAAGGGACGTTCGGCAGGGCAAGATAGGAGGGGGCGCTCGCCAGATCGACGCCGCCCGTGGGGCAGAAGGAGAGTTTCGGCAGGGGGCCATGGACCGACTTCAGCCACGCGGCCCCGCCGGACGCGGCGGCCGGGAAGAACTTGAGGATCTCGAAGCCGAGATCGGACAGGGTCATGGCCTCGGACACGGTGGAGCATCCGGGCATCACCGGGATCGGGGCCTCGCGCAGGCGCTCAGCCAGCCGCAGCGGCGTCCCGGGGGTGACGATGAACTTGGCCCCCGCATCGGCGACCTCGGCGATCTGGCCCGGGTCGATCACGGTGCCGGCGGCGACGATCGCCTCGGGCACCGCCTTGGCGATGGCGCTGATCGCATCGAGGGCCCCCGGCGTCCTGAGGGTCACCTCGATCATGGGCAGGCCCGCTCCCACCAGCGCCTGAGCCAGGTCGATGCTCTGGCGGGTATCGTCGAGGGTGACGACGGGGATGACAGGCGCGCGGCTCAGGTAGTCCCGAAGGGTGGAAGGCTTGTCCAGCACGGGCTTTCTCCTCGGTTGGCTGTTCGCGTCGGGCCGGAAGGACGGTTAGCCCGTCCGGCAGGGTTTTTCAAACCGGTCGGCAGGATCGGGGAGCCCTTACCGCCGCAGGCGGCGCATGTCGGCGATCATCGCCCGCGCCGCGTTGTGGCCGGGCGCGCCGGTCACGCCGCCGCCGGGATGGGTGCCCGAGCCGCACATGTAGAGCCCGGGAAGCGGCGCCCGGTAATCCGCGTGGCCGAGCACCGGCCGGGCGCTGAAGATCTGGTCCAGGGTCAGGGCGCCATGGAAGATGTCGCCGCCGATGAGGCCGAAGGTGCGCTCCAGATCGAGGGGGCTCATGATCTGACGTCCGACCACGCTCGCCTTGAAGCCGGGCGCGTGGCGGTCCACGGTTTCGATCATCAGATCCGCCACCTCCTCGCGATGATCGTCCCAGGAGCGGCCCTCCGACAGGGTCGGCTGCACATGCTGGCAGAACAGGCTCGCCACATGGGCCCCCTTGGGGGCCAGGCTGCCGTCGAGGGTGGACGGGATCAGCATCTCGACGATGGGCTCGCGGCTCCAGCCGTCGCGCCTGGCATCCGTGTAGGCGCGGTCCATGTAGGACAGGGACGGGGCGATCACGATGCCGGCGGTATGGTGGGGAGCCGGTTCGCGGCCCGGCAAGGATGCAAAGCTCGGGAGCTCCGACAGGGCCACGTTCATGCGGAAGGTCCCCGAGCCCGACTTCCAGCGCCGGATGCGGTGGAGGAAGTCCGGCGGGAGAGCCTCCTCGGGCACCATCCGGTCGAAGAGGATCTGCGGATGAACGTTGCCGGCCACCGCGCGGGCCCGGATGCTGCGCCCGTCCTTGAGGACCACTCCCGCCGCCCTTCCCTTCTCGACCATCACCTCGCGGACGGGGGCATCGACCTCGATCTCGACGCCCCGCTCCCGGGCGGCCCTCGCCATCGCCTGGGTGATCGCCCCCATGCCTCCGACCGCATGGCCCCAGGCGCCCTTCTTGCCGTTCACCTCGCCGAAGACATGGTGCAGCAGCACATAGGCGGTGTTGGGCGTGTAAGGGCTGGCGAAGTTGCCGACGACGGAGTCGAAGCCGAAGGCGGCCTTGATGCAATCCGTCTCGAACCAGCCGTCGAGATAATCCCCGGCGGATTTGGTGAACAGGTCGAGCAGGGCGCGGCGATGGGCGGTCGACAGGCTGCGCAGGCGGTTTCCTGTCCCGAGCGCGCGCCAGCCCTCCGACAGCACCGAGCGCCAGCCTCCGTTCACCAGATTGGGCGGCTGGCGCAGGACCATGTGGCGCAGCACGTCGGCGACGGCGTCGATCTCCTGGGAGTAGGCGTCGTAGCGCTCGGCGTCGCGCGGGCTGAAGCGCGCGAATTCCGACCGGGTGACGCCCTCGCCGGTCTTCAGATACTGCCCGTCGGGCAAGGGGAGGAAGTTGGACAGCTGCCGCTCGACGATGGTGAGGCCGTGGCGGGGAAGTTCGAGGTCGCGGATGATCTTGGGGTTGAGGAGGCTCACCGTGTAGGAGGCCACCGAGTTACGAAAGCCCGGATGGAACTGCTGCGTGACCGCAGCGCCGCCGACCACGGGGCGCTGCTCGAACACCTTCACCTTGTAGCCGGCTGACGCGAGATAGAAGGCGCAGACGAGACCGTTATGCCCGGCCCCGATGACCGCGATATCGCAACTGTCGGCCACGTCCGTTCCCCGGCTGCCTGGGATGATCCAACGCGGTCAAACTGCACGAACGAACGTCGGAGGCAAGCCTTGTGCTCCCGCCTTTGAGGCGCGTGTGGCTGGAAGGGCATAAAAAAGCCCCACGGCTGCTGCGGTGGGGGCTTGTGGTTTGGTTGCGGGGACAGGATTTGAACCTGTGACCTTCAGGTTATGAGC
>DATHAU010000335.1:0-3026 GCA_035296545.1 Microvirga sp. | reverse complement strand
GGAGAGCTGGAAGGACAAGGGCACGGGCGAGCGCAAGGAGAAGACCGAGTGGCACTCGGTGGTGATCTTCAACGAGAACCTGGCCCGCATTGCCGAGCAGTACCTGAAGAAGGGCTCCAAGGTGTACCTGGAGGGCCAGCTTCAGACCCGCAAGTGGCAGGACCAGAGCGGGCAGGAGAAGTACACCACCGAGGTGGTGCTGCAGCGCTTCCGGGGCGAGCTGACGCTGCTGGACGGGCGCGGCGGGGCCTCCGAGGGGACAGACGAGGAGCAGGGGCAGATCGCCAGAGGCGGAGATTTCGGAGGACGCTCGGCTCCGGCGGATCGCCGTCCGGCCTCGTCCGGCAGCAGCGGCGGCGGCTCGCGCTACAGCGACATCGACGACGATATCCCGTTTTAGCGGATATTCCGCAGAAACGGGCGCCGGTTCCGCGAGAGAAGATGCCTCATAGAGGGAAGAGGGTGCGGTTTCCTTGAACCGGGATTCCTGGAAGCCGTTCTAGAGCCCTTGCTCACGCGTCCCTGCATGAGAGAGGGCAGCTTGACGGGCCCGCTTTGCGCTTTCATCCAGGCTTCGGCCGCCTCAGATCAGGAGGAAATCCGCCGCCGTGATCGGCGGCTTGGTGGTAAGCGTCGCGAACTTGACGGATGCGCCTTTTCCGGTCCCATCCGAATCGTGATTCAGAGCGCCGGTCTTGCGGTCGTCGATCCCGTCGTCGTTCTAGTCCTTGGCCCCACCGCGAAGGAAAGCTTGCTCAGGGCCCCCATCCTGGGTGGACGTGAAGATCATCCTTGCGCAGGGACGATAGAGCGTATCGAACTGCTTGACGTTAGGTCAAGTGCAGGCGCGGCGGGCTCCCCGGAGGCGGTTTCACGCCCGAAGAGTGACAACTGGCGCGCTTGGGATTATCCCTGCGCTTGCCTGACGGCATGACGCGACAGCCGAAGCGGAGTCGGCCAACCGATGAATCCAACCACACCCCTTTCGCCTGCCTTCCTCGACACTCTCCTCACCTGGGTCCGCACCGAAAGCCCCTCCCACGACCGGGCCGGCGTCAACCTGATGATGGATCTGGTGGAAGCCCAGATGCGGGACGCGCCGGTGGCCATCGAGCGGGTTCCGGGAGAGCAGCAGGGGCTCGGCGATGCGCTGATCCTGCGGGCGGGCCCGCAGACGGGAGAGCCGGGCATTCTGGTCATGTCTCACCTCGACACGGTCCATCCGGTGGGCACGATCCTGCATGACCTGCCCCTCAGGATCGAGGGCGACCGGCTCTACGGGCCCGGGATCTACGACATGAAGGGCGGGGCCTATTTCTGCCTGGAGGCGTTCAAGGATGTCGCCCGCCGGGGCAGCGGCGCGCGTCCCCTGGTGTTTCTCGTCACGCCGGACGAGGAGATCGGCTCGCCCATGACCCGGCGGATCATCGAGGATCTCGGACGCCGCTCGGCTTACGCCCTCGTGACCGAGCCCGGCCGGGACGGCGGCAAGATCGTCACCTCCCGGAAGGGGGTGGGGCGCTTCGACGTGCATGTGGAGGGCCGCCCGGCCCATGCGGGCTCCCGCCACCAGGACGGCCGCAACGCCATCTCCGAGGCCGCGCGCCAGATCCTCGCCATCGAGGCGCTGACGGACTACGCGCGGGGCATCACCACCAGCGTAGGCATGGTGTCCGGCGGCACGGCGGTGAACACCGTTCCCCAGCATTGCCATTTTCCCGTGGATCTGCGGGTCGAGACCGTGGCCGACGGCGAGGCGCTGACGGCCGCCATCCTCGGTCTGGAAGCCCGCGCGTCCGGATTCAAGGTCACGGTCACCGGCGGCATGAACCGGCCGCCCTACGAGCGCTCGGAGGCGACCTCCAGGCTCTTCGATCACGCGCGCATGCTTGCCGCCGAGATCGGCTTCGACCTGGTCTCCTCGTCTCGGGTGGGCGGCGGCTCCGACGGCAATTTCACCGCAGCCCTCGGCACGCCGACCCTCGACGGCCTGGGGATCGACGGCGACGGGGCGCATACCCTTCAGGAATACGGTCTCGTCTCCTCCATCGCCCCGCGTCAGGAACTGATGAAGCGCCTGCTGGAGAGCCTGCGCTGACAGGGGCGGTGATCAGCGATCTGCGCGACAGGCCGGCCCGGGCGCAGCGGCGTCCCTTCTATGAGAAGCTGGGATGGTCCGTTCTCGAGGCGGATGCGCCGGAGGACGGGATGTTCATTCTGACCAGGGATGAAGACCGGACCCGGCGCTGAAGCGAACCGCTCGCAAACCTGCCGCCGCGCCGGTTCTTCAGATGACGAAGAAGTCCTTGTGGTCGATCGCCAGACCCTTCTTGAGCTGGGCGAACTTGACGGCAGCGCCTTTGCCCGAGCCATCCGCATCGTAGTAGAGCACGCCCTTGGCCTTGTCGTAGACGATGTAGTCGTTCTTGTCCTTGGCCTTGGCGCCCACCACGAAGGAGGACTTGCTCAAGGCCCCCACCTTGGCCAGCTTCTTGAAGATGGCGTTCTCCAGCTGGAAGCTGTCGTCCACCTGTCTGAAGTCCGTGATCGTGTCCACGTTCTTCTTGGCACTCAGGCTGGTGTCGAACACGAAGAAGTCCGCTCCCGATCCACCCGTGAGCTTGTCGTTGCCAAGGCCGCCGAGGAGCGTGTCATTACCGGCATCGCCGATCAGCATGTTGGCGCTGCTGTTGCCCGTGAACCTGTCCGCGCCGGCTCCACCCGTCAGGTTCTCGATGCCGATCAGCGTGTCCGTGCCGTGGCCGGTCGCGCCTCCCAAGGCGAGGCTGGCGGTGGCTGCGAGGGATCCGCTGAACACGACCGTATCGGTGCCGCTCCCGCCGTCGAGGATATCGTCGCCGTCACCGCCATCGAGACTGTCATTGCCCGCATTGCCCATGAGCGTGTTGGCTTTGAGGTCGCCGGTGAAGCGGTCCGCGCCGGATCCCCCACTGAGGTTTTCTATTTCGGTCTGCCCGAGATCCGGTCCGCCGGTCACGCAACGTGGGAGCCGCCGCCATCGCCAC
>DATHAU010000334.1:0-3506 GCA_035296545.1 Microvirga sp. | reverse complement strand
ACGGCGACCAAGCACGCGGTCCTGGGGCTCACCAAGTCCACGTCCCTGGACGGGCGCCCCTACGACATCGCCTGCGGCCAGATCGACATCGGCAACGCCGCCACCGACATGACCGCGCGCATTCAGACCGGCGCGCTCCAGGCCAACGGGACCGTTGCGCCCGAGCCTACCATCGACCCGAAGCATGTGGCCGACGCGGTGGTCTACATGGCGAGCCTGCCGCTCGACGCCAACGTGCTCAACATGACCGTCATGGCCACTAAGATGCCCTTCGTCGGGCGCGGGTGAACACATTTGCGTGAGGTGCCGCTCTTTGTCGGCCCGAGAGACTGCCCACCGCACCGCCCTCATCCTGAGAGTCTGGCTCATCAAGCGCGACCGGCTCTCGTCCCTACTCATCTCAGGCAAGCCTGAGATGGGTGGGGAGGAGGGCCGGTCGCGCTCGATGAGCCAGACTCTCAGGATAAGGTCGCTGCGGTGGGGCAGGCTCTCGGGCCGACAAAGAGCGGCACCTCACGCAAATGTGTTCACCCGCGCCCGACGAAGGGCATCTTGGTGGCCATGACGGTCATGTTGAGCACGTTGGCGTCAAGCGGCAGGCTTGCCATGTAGACCACCGCGTCGGCCACATGCTTGGGGTCGATGGTGGGCTCGGGCGCAACGCTCCCGTTGGCCTGGAGCGCGCCGGTCTGGATGCGCGCGGTCATGTCGGTGGCGGCGTTGCCGATGTCGATCTGGCCGCAGGCGATGTCGTAGGGGCGCCCGTCCAGGGACGTGGACTTGGTGAGCCCCAGGACCGCGTGCTTGGTCGCCGTATAGGGGGCCGAAAGCGGGCGCGGCGCATAGGCCGAGACCGAGCCGTTGTTGATGATGCGCCCGCCCCTCGGGTCCTGCGCCTTCATGATCCGGAAGGCCTCCTGGGTGCAGAGGAAGGCCCCGGTCAGGTTGGTGTCCACCACGTTGCGCCATTGCTCCAGGGACAGTTCCTCCAGGGGAACGGGCGGCGCGCCGGTGCCGGCGTTGTTCACCAGGAGGTCGAGCCGCCCGAAGGCCTCCCGGGTGCGGGCGAAGAGCGCCGCGACGGAGGACGGATCGGTGATGTCGGTGGGGACCGGGAGGGTCGAGCCTTCGAGGCCGCCGATCTCGCGGGCCGCGGCTTCGAGGGCGTCCCCGCGCCGCCCGGCCATCACGACCCGGTAGCCCGCATTCAGAAGGCCGGCCGTGATGGCCTTGCCCACCCCGGTGCCTGCGCCCGTCACGATGGCGATCTTGTTCTCGGCCATTCCGCCTCTTCCCTTGTCAATATGTTGCGCGCCCGCCGGAGATGTCGAAGACGCCTCGTGTGGTGAACGAGCATTCCTCGCTGGCAAGCCAGCAGATCAGGGCTGTCACCTCCTCCACCGTCCCGAACCGTCCGATGGGGATCTTCGACAGCATGAAGTCGATGTGGCTCTGGCTCATCTGGTCGAAGATCGGGGTTCGCACCGCCGCCGGGGTGACGCAGTTCACCGTGATGCCGTTCTTGGCCAGCTCCTTGCCCAGGGACTTGGTCAGGCCGATCACCGCCGCCTTGGAGGCGCTGTAGGCGGAGGCGTTCGGGTTTCCCTCCTTGCCGGCGATGGAGGCCACGTTGACGATGCGGCCGTAGCCGCCGGACAGCATGGAGGGGACGACGGCGCGGTTGCAGTAGAACAGCCCGTTCAGGTTGACGTCGATCACCTGACGCCAGGCCTCCACCGGGTATTCCCAGGCGGTGACGTTGGGTCCGGTGATGCCGGCGCTCGCCACCAGGATGTCGACGCCGCCCAAGCCTTCGAGCGTCCGGTCGCAGGCGGCCTCCACGGCGTTCGGGTCGGTGATGTCCACCTCGACCCCCGTGACGCCCTCGCCCACGGAGTCCCGGGCGGCCTTCAGGGCATCGGGGCTGCGGTCCCAGACGGCGACCCTGGCGCCCTCGGACACCAGCCTCGCGGTCACCCCGAGGCCGATGCCGGACGCCCCGCCGGTCACCACGGCCCTGCGGCCCTCGAATCGTCTGCCGCTCATGGCGCTTCTCCCTTATGCACGGATCAGGCTTCGAACCGGTCGCCCAGCTCATCCTCGATGTGGATGCGAATGATGTCGTCGAAGCTCTTCTCGGCCTTGAACCCGAGGCTCTCGGCCCGGCTCGCGTCGAACCGGCGGGGCCAGCCCTCGACGATGCGCATGATGGTGGGATCGGGCTCCCGGCGGATGCGCCCCGCAACCTTGTCGCCGGCGATGCGCCGCAGGGAATCGATCTGCTCGGCGACCGTGACCGAGACGCTCGGCATGGTGAGGTTGCGCCTGGCGCCGAGCCTCTCCCCGTCGAGGGAGGCCGCGTGCATGAGGAAGCCCACGGCGGAGCGGGGCGAGGCATGGGAGTGGCGCACGTCCTCCGGCACGGGCAGCACCGCCTCCTGCCCGCTCAGGGGCTCGCGGATGATGCCCGAGAAGAAGCCGGACGCCGCCTTGTTGGGCTTGCCCGGCCTGACGCAGATGGTGGGAAGCCGGATGCCGATTCCGTCGAAGAAGCCGCGGCGGGTGTAGTCCGCCAGCAGCAGCTCGCCCATGGCCTTCTGGGCCCCGTAGCTGGTGAGCGGCGTCAGGAAGAACTCGTCGCCGATGGCCTCCGGGAAAGGCGCTCCGAACACGGCGATCGACGACGTGAAGACGACCCGCGGCCGGTAGCCGTCGCCCACGAGCCGGATGGCGTCGAACAGGAAGCGGGTTCCGTCGAGATTGATTCGATAGCCCTTGTCGAAATCCGCCTCGGCCTCGCCGGACACGATGGCCGCAAGGTGGAAGATCATGTCGGGACGGCTCGCCACCAGCTTTTCCGCCTCGCCTGCTTGCGAGAAGTCCGACGTGAGGGTGGCCACCTCGAAGGGCGCGCCCTGCGGGGCCGTGGGTTCGACCACATCGTGCAGGAGCAGCCGCGTGACCGGCTTGTCGCCCACGCGGCCCTCGCCGACGAGACGTTCCGTGAGCTTGCGGCCGACCATTCCGGCGGCTCCGAGGATCAAAACCTGCATGTCAGAGCTTTCCTTGCGTGCCCCTCAATCTGACCGCCGCCCCCTCCCTTGGCAATGAGGAAGGGGCCCGCAATCAAGAAGTAATCTTTGCTGCACCGCAGCATGAACCCTCGCGCCGTCCGGCGGCTTACGACCATAGTGGAGCCCCCCGATGTGGGCGCTTGATCTCAAGGCGATCCTGCTAGAGTATCCCCCGGCAACAGAGTCATGCGCCCGCATCAGACAGGCGATCTCATAACCGGGGCCAGGAGGAAGCGCATGCTTCAACGCCGTTCGACGGCATGGACGCGCCATACGTCTGCTGACCCCCGTTTCGGGCTCTTTCCCATTCCGCTGGAAACTCAGGTCATCGATGGGATGATCGCAATGAAGCAGGTGTTCAATGGCTCCCGTTGAGATACGCGACGTGCGCAAGGCCTACGGGGCCACGCAGGTCATCCATGGCGTTTCGGT
>DATHAU010000333.1:0-1663 GCA_035296545.1 Microvirga sp. | reverse complement strand
CCTGTCAGCGGTTATGGATCCCGGGCTCCGCTGCGCGGCCCCGGGATGACGATGGAGCCTACTTCAACCAGCCCTTCAGCCGAGCCACCGCCTCCCGACAATCCTGCTCCGACCCGGCGAAGGACAGGCGAAGATAATGCGAGCCCTCGAGGGGGTCGAAATCGAGGCCCGGCGTGGCCGCCACGCCCGCCTCCTCCAGCATGCGCCGGGAGAAGCCGATGGAATCGTTGGTGAAGCGGGCGATGTCCGCATAGATGTAGAAGGCCCCGTCCACCGGATGCATCTCCGAGATGCCGATCCCCGGCAGTTCCTCCAGGAGATAGGCCCGGTTGCGGGCGTAGCCCGCCTTGACCGCCTCCAGCTCCTCCGCCGCATCGAAGGCGGCGAGCGCCGCCACCTGCGAGAGATAGGGCGGCGAGATGTAGAGGTTCTGGGCCAGGCGCTCCATGGGCCGCACCAGCCGCTCCGGCACCACGATCCAGCCGATGCGCCAGCCGGTCATGCAGTAGTATTTGGAGAACGAGTTGATCACCACCGCGTCCTCGTCGGAGGCAAGCGCCGTCGTGGCCGCCTCGCCGTAGGTGAGGCCGTGATAGATCTCGTCGGATACGAACCACAGGCCCAGGCGGCGGCAGGTCTCGCTCAGGGCCGCCAGGGCCTCGCGCCCGATCATGGCCCCGGACGGGTTCGCGGGGCTCATGGCGAGAATCCCGTGCAGGGGCTTGTCCGCATGGGCCCGCTCCACGGCCCCGGCCGTCATGATCCAGCCCTCGGCCTTGGCCAGGGGAATCGTCACCGGCTCGACGCCCAGCGCCTCCAGGATGTTGCGGTAGGCCGGATAGCCCGGAGCCGTGATGGCCACCCGCTGGCCGGGATCGAACAGGGCGAGGAACGCCAGCACGAACCCCGCCGAGGAGCCCGTGGTCACCACCACCCGCTCCGGCGCGACGGCGACGCCGTAGGCATCCCGATAGTGCCGCGCGATCCGCTCCCGGAGGGCCGACATCCCGAGCGCCTCCGTGTAGCCGATGCGGCCCAGATCCAGGGCGGCCCTCGCCGCCTCCCGGGCGGCCCGGGGAGCCGGCGCGGAGGGCTGCCCGACCTCCATGTGGACGACGCTCTCCCCCCGCCGCTCCTTGGCGGCGGCCGCGCTCAGCACGTCCATGGCCAGGAACGAGGACACGCGGTCCAGGCGGCGGGCGACGAGGGGCGAACGGAGATCGGCGGGCGATTTGCTCATAAGGGCTCCTACCCCGTCGGGCGGGCGGCCTCAAGGCGCTTCGCTGCCGGCGCTCGCGGGGCGCTCGCGGTTCGGCAAGGCACCGGCGCGAGGCCCGACGTGCCTCACCGCGTCATCGCGGGCCGCAGCCGAGGGAACGATCCACCGGCGAGCGCGCCCTGCTCCCTCCCCCTTGTGGGGAGGAGGTGGAGGTGGGGGTGTGAGCGATAGCCTATCAGCGTATGGCGCCAACACCCCCACCCTGGCCCTCCCCACAAGGGGGAGGGAAACCAGTGGTGCCGCTTGTGAGAGCAGCGTGATGGATTCCTGTGTGTTTGGGATGTGTCAGGATGGGACGGGCGGAGACCGTTGGATTCCTGGTGAGGCTCACCGTGGAAGGGCTTGGTTCCCGCCCGCCTTGTCGACGCTCACCTGAACAGTGGC
>DATHAU010000332.1:0-5460 GCA_035296545.1 Microvirga sp. | reverse complement strand
ATACAGCTTCATGCCGCAGATCATGTAGCCGCAAGTCCTCTAGGCCAGCCCTCCGCCTTAGCCTTTCCCACGCAAGACGCACTGCATTAGGCGTAACAGGGAAAACCCGCTCATCAGTCCGTGCCATTAAGGCCAATATCTGAACTGCCTTAGGCGTGAGAGGGATCGTCCGAGGATGACCGTTCTTCGTCTTGAGGATGCGGATGGTCCGAGCACTCATATCCACGTCCCGCCACCGGATTGACAGGAGTTCTCCTCGGCGCATCCCTGTTTCAATGGCTAGGGTGATCAGAGGGCGGAGATACCAAGCCGAGGGTGTGGTCATGGCTTTCAGGAGCCCCTCACCATCATCTTCCTGTAAACGGCGATCCCGCGCCTTTGAGTCAGCAGGGGGCTTAATCGCCTTCAATGGATTGCTCCTGAGAGGGATGCTCCATTCTCCTCTAGCTATCTCAAAACAATGTCGCAGGATGACAAACTCCCGCCTGACAGTTGCTCCTTTCACCACCAGCAGCCGCTCGTCACGGTACGCAGTAAACTGAGCAGACGTGAGCTTAGCCAAAGTCGCTTCGGCAAGCTTGTGCCTGAGAAATGCCCTGAGGACGGCTGCTTCATTCTTTGCGCTGCGTTTGCGTGGCACAACCTCATTGAGGTAGCGGCGGATAAGATCACCGACTGTGAGCTGGTGCAGTACAGCTGCCTTCGGGGCGATGTCGCCTTGGTCTGCCTGTAGCTCAACTTGCCGCGCCCAGGCTTGGGCGTCTGCTTTGTGTAAGAAGGAACGGCTTAGGGGAGGGCTGTCTTTGCGCCTGACCTGAACTTGCCATTTAGTGCCGCGCTTGCGGATCGTTGCCATCACTCATGACCTTTGCTGTGACAGGGGTGTGACAGCGATGGTCCAAAGAGGTTTTCAGGAGGTCTGGCATGTCAGCTAAGGCCTTAAAACCAAAGCTAAAATGATGGTGCTGCCAGAGAGGATCGAACTCTCGACCTCTCCCTTACCAAGGGAGTGCTCTACCACTGAGCTACGGCAGCCCGCCAACCGGGAAGGGCCGCTTACTGCCACAGCGCGGCCCCTTGCGCAAGGTTGAAAACGATCTTTATTCGGCCGCCTGGGCTTTCGGCGCCAGGGGCAGATCGAGGGCGGTCCAGACCTCCACCAGGGCGGCCGCGAGGGCGTCGATATGGGCGTCGGCGTGGAAGGGGCCGGGGGTGATGCGAAGCCTCTCCGCGCCACGGGGGACGGTGGGGTAGTTGATCGGCTGGATGTAGATCCCGTGCTTCTCCAGCAGGCGGTCCGAGGCCGCCTTGCAGGCCTCCGCATCGCCTACCATCACGGGCACGATATGGGTGGGCGTGTCCAGGATCGGCAGGCCCGCCCCGCTCAGGGTGGCCTTGGTGCGGGCCACCTGCCGCTGCTGCTTGTGCCGCTCCACGGAGGACGCCTTCAGGTGCCGGATCGAGGCGGTGGCCGCGGCGGCCACCGCCGGGGGGAGGGCGGTGGTGAAGATGAAGCCCGGGGCGAAGCTGCGGATGGCGTCGATCACGGTCCTGCGCCCGGTCAGGTAGCCGCCCATGACCCCGAAGGCCTTGGCGAGGGTGCCCTCGATCACGTCGACCCGGTGCATGACGCCGTCGCGCTCGGCGATGCCGCCGCCGCGGGGGCCGTACATGCCCACCGCATGGACCTCGTCGAGATAGGTCATGGCCCCGTAGCGCTCGGCCAGGTCGCAGACCGCATGGATGGGCGAGACGTCCCCGTCCATGGAATAGACGCTCTCGAACACGATGAGCTTGGGCCGGGGGCCTGCGGCCTGGAGCAGCTCCTCCAGGTGGGCGAGGTCGTTATGGCGGAACACCGCCTTGTCGCAGCCCGACTGGCGCACCCCCTCGATCATGGAGTTGTGGTTGAGGGCGTCCGACAGGACGAGGCAGTTCGGGATGAGCCTGGCCAGGGTCGAGATGCCGGTCTGGTTGGACACGTAGCCGGAGGTGAGGACCAGCGCCGCCTCCTTGCCGTGCAGGTCGGCGAGTTCGGCCTCCAGCTCCACGATGGGATGGCTGGTGCCGGAGATGTTGCGGGTGCCGCCGGACCCGGTGCCCAGGCGCCAGGCCGCCTCGACCATGGCGCGGGTCACGTCCCGGTTCTGGCCCATGCCGAGATAATCGTTGGAGCACCAGACGGTGATCGGCCTTGCCCCCTCCGGGCTGTGCCAGATCGCCTGGGGAAAACGGCCGGCCAGCCTCTCGATATCGGCGAACACGCGGTAGCGGCGCTCAGTCTGGAGGCGCTCGAGGGCGGAGGCGAAGAAACCTTGATAATCCATCATCTCACCGGGTGGGCAACGGGATGCCCGGAGATCTAAGGCGCATTATGGCAGAACACATTGATTCCGGTCAAAGACCCGCACCTCAATATTGTGGTTGAGAGCCGCCTGCGAAGCCTTTATCTGATGCTGGCGACGATGGGTCGCGTGAACCATGCCTGACGTGAAATCGCAAGAGAAGGCCGACCGGCTCAAGGCGGCCTTGAAGGAAAATCTGAAGCGTCGCAAGGCTCAGGCCCGCGGGCGGCAGGCTGCAAGGTCGGCCGGAGCCGAGGACCCGGGCTCGGACCTTGCGTCTGAGCGCGACAAGCGGTCCGACTAGCCTGCAAGGGCCCGGGCGCGCATAGCAGGCACAAGTGTTGCAAAGGGAATTCGATGGATCGCATTCGCATCCGGGGCGGCGCGCCTCTCAACGGCCTGATCCCGATCTCAGGCGCCAAGAATGCGGCCCTGCCCCTCATGATCGCCAGCCTGCTGACGGACGAGACCCTGGAGCTCGGCAACGTGCCCAGGCTCGCCGACATCTCGTCCCTCCTGCGGATCCTGAGCAATTTCGGGGTTGACCACTCCATCGCCGGCCGCAGGCCCGGGCAGACCTCCGAGACCGGGCAGACGATCCGCCTGAGCGCCAAGACCATCATCGACACCCGCGCCCCCTACGAGCTGGTCTCCACCATGCGGGCGAGCTTCTGGGTCATCGCTCCCCTGGTGGCCCGCTTCGGCCACGCCAAGGTGTCCATGCCGGGCGGTTGCGCCATCGGCACCCGCCCGGTGGATCTCCTGATCATGGCGCTGGCCAAGCTGGGGGCGGCCATCGAGATCGAGGCCGGCTACGTGGTGGCCACGGCCCCCAAGGGCCTCATCGGGGCCGAGATCGACTTCCCCAAGGTGACGGTGGGCGGCACCCATGTGGCGCTCATGGCCGCGACGCTCGCTAAAGGCACGACGGTGATCCGCAATGCGGCCCGGGAGCCCGAGGTGGTGGATCTGGCCGAATGCCTCCTCAAGATGGGGGCGAAGATCCAGGGAGCCGGCACCTCGGAGATCGTGGTCGAGGGCGTGGCCCGCCTGGGCGGCGCCGGCCACGACGTCATGCCGGACCGGATCGAGACCGGCACCTACGCCATGGCGGTGGCCATGACCGGGGGCGACCTGGTGCTCGACAACACCCGGCCGGATTATCTCCAGGCGGCCCTCGACGTGCTCGGGCAGGCGGGGGCCGAGGTGTCTCCCACCCATGGCGGCATCCGCGTGCGCCGCAACGGCAACGGCCTCAAGGCCGTGGACGTGACCACCGATCCGTTCCCGGGCTTCCCGACCGATCTCCAGGCCCAGTTCATGGCGCTCATGACCCGGGCCGACGGCACCTCGCGCATCCGCGAGACCATCTTCGAGAACCGCTTCATGCACGTGCAGGAACTGGCCCGCCTGGGGGCGCAGATCCGCCTCGACGGGGACAGCGCCTATGTGGAGGGCGTTCCCGGCCTCAAGGGCGCTCCCGTCATGGCAACGGACCTGCGCGCCTCCGTGTCCCTGGTCATCGCCGGGCTCGTGGCCGACGGGGAGACCACCATCAACCGGGTCTATCACCTCGACCGGGGCTTCGAATCCCTCGAGGCCAAGCTGGCCCGCTGCGGCGCTCAGATCGAGCGGGTGCGGGGGTGAGGGGATTGGGGGCCCCTTGGAAGGCCCCTTCCGCATTCACTGAAGGATCGCGCCCCGCTTCGGGCCGAAGCCCGGAATCTGGCAGCGGCAGGGGGTCTGGAGCTGGAAATACTGCGGATACTCGCAGCTTCCGCGGGAGGTCACGCAGATGTTCCCCACCTCCACCTGCCGGGCGGGACGGCGCCAGACGCCCCGGGGCGGGCCCTCGTCGTAATTGCGCCTGCGCTCGTAGTAGTCGGACCGCGGCTGATAATAATCCGGCTGGGGCTGGTAGCGGGGTGCCGGCTCGTACCATCTCGGAGCCGGGGAATAGGGGTCGTAGTACTGCGCCGAGGCCGGAGCGGCCAGGGCCTGGAGCGCCAGGGCGGCGAGGAGGAGACGCTTCATCTAAAACTTCCTTCGGGCTTCCACAAAGCTTCCGCTTAAGCTGACAGGCGAAACATGAACCCTGCCTGAGCGGAAAGGTTGCGGATGGCCGGGGCGGTCTCTACCTAGTGGCATAAGCTCAACAACAGGTTGATAGGCCCATGGATCTCCTCAGACTCGTCGCCCTCGACCCGGACGATCTCGCCGTCATCTCGGCCCATCTCCAGGACGCCCTGCTGCGGGTGGGCGACATCATCTACCTGCCCAGGGAACGCCGCTTCGTGGTTCAGACCCGCCGCTTCGACTGGGAGGCCAGCGCCCCCCAGCGGCGGCTGACCTGCATGCATTTCGAGCATGTGACCGGGGTGCGGGTGCGCGGCATCGACCAGGCCGACAAGGACGCGGTTCTTAACCTTCTGGCCATTTCCTTCGACGAGCGCGATGCGCCGTCCGGCACCGCCACCTTGATCTTTGCCGAAGGCGGGGCCATCCAGGTGGACCTGGAGTGCATCGAAATGCAGATGAAGGACATCGGGCCGATCTGGGCCGCCGAGAGCCGCCCCTCTCACGAGGACCGCAAGCCGGACGGGAAGCAGGCGGAGCGCCTCTGATGGCGCAGCGTCTCGACGCCCGGGAGGCCTCCTTCCCCGGGGCCTTCGCCCGGCTCCTGGCGATGAAGCGGGAGGTGTCCGAGGATGTGGACGAGGCCGTCCGGGCCATCATCGAGGACGTGCGGGAGCGCGGTGACAGGGCCCTCATCGACTACACCCGCCGCTTCGACGGCCTGGAGCTCACGTCCGGGACCCTGCGCATTTCCGATGCCGAGATCGACGCCGCCCAGGCGCAATGCCCCCCTGAGGAGCTGGCGGCCTTAGGGTTCGCCCGGGAGCGCATCGAGGTCTACCACCGGGCCCAGCGCCCGCAGGATTTTCTGACCACCGACGCGCTGGGCGTCACCCTGGGCTGGCGCTGGACCGCGCTCGAATCCGTCGGGCTCTACGTGCCGGGCGGGCGGGCGAGCTATCCGTCCTCCGTGCTCATGAACGCGGTGCCGGCCAAGGTGGCCGGCGTGCCCCGGGTCAGTATGGTGGTGCCGACCCCC
>DATHAU010000331.1:0-3155 GCA_035296545.1 Microvirga sp. | reverse complement strand
CCCATGACGGGCCAGATCAGCACGAACGGGACGGTCGCCACGGCGGGGCAGGTGCAACTCACCGTGGAAGCCTACGATCCGGACCAGCCGACCTTGAAGGTAACCAAGACGGTCACCTTCACCGTCACGGGGGCAGCCGCGCCCACGGTGTCGATTGCGCCCCTGAGCGCCTCGAAGGCGGAAGGCAGCTCCGGCTCGACGCCGTTCACCTTCGAGGTGACCCGCACCGGCGACCTGTCCTCCGGCTCCACGGTCAACTGGAGCTTTAGCGGCTCGGGAGTCAATGCAGCCGACACAAACGACGTGCAGGCGACCAGCGGCTCGGTCAGCTTCGCGGCGAATGAGAGCAGCAAGACCATCACGGTGCTGGTCAACGGCGACACCACGGTCGAGCAGAATGAGGGCCTCACGGTCACCCTCAACCCCGTGACCAACGCCACCATCGGCACGGCGGCCGCCACCGGCACGATCCTCAACGACGACGCTCCTCCGGCGCCCACGGTCACGATTGCGGCTCCATCTCCGTCATCGGTGCAGGAGGGCAATGGCGGCACGAAGGACATGGTGTTCAACCTCACCCGCACCGGCGACCTGTCCTCCTCCTCGACGGTCAACTGGAGCCTGAGCGGCACGGGCATCGACAGCAACGACGTCACGGCCATGAGCGGCCAGGTCACCTTTGCGGCCAACCAGAACAGCGCCGCCATCACCGTGCAGGTGAAGGGCGACGCGGCGGTGGAGGCTGACGAGACCTTCACGGTCACCATCACGGGCGCACAGAACGCCACCATCGGCCAAGCCACCGCCAGCGGCACCATCCTCAACGACGACGCTCCGGCTACGCCCACGGTGTCGATTGCGCCCCTGAGCGCGGTAAAGAACGAGGGTGACTCAAGCACGACCGCGTTCACCTTCACAGTCACCCGCATCGGCGACAGCTCGGATATTTCCACGGTCGATTGGACCTTCAGCGGCTCTGGAATCATCGACCCAGCCGAAACGGACGATGTCGCCGGGCCGACCAGCGGCCACGTGGTCTTCGGCCAAGGTGAGACCAGTCAGATCATCACCGTGTACATCAACGGCGATACGGCGGTTGAAGGCCATGAAGACTTCACGGTCACCCTCACGAACCCGCAGAAGGCAACCATCGGCACAGCAAGCGCCAGTGGCACCATCAACAACGATGACGTGGCGGGGAATCCAGTAGCTTGGACTATTACTGCTAAAGACGCTTCAAAGCTTGAGGGCAACGCAGGTACGACGGACTTCGTCTTCACCGTCGCCAGGAGCAGTGCTTCCGGACCCGCCACGATCACTTGGACAGCCCAGGGTACCGGCAACAAAGCGGCATCAGGAGCAGACTTTGCGGGTATGACCGGAACGATCAATTTTGCCGATGATCAACTCAGCGCGGAGATTGTCGTGCCGGTCATCGGCGATTCGAATGTGGAGGGTAATGAGGACTTCTCCGTCACTCTGTCCAATGCCAGCACGGGAACGATCAACGTTCCTTCCGCGAATGGCGTCATTCTCGACGACGAGAACGACGCCCCGACCAACATTGTGCTAGCGGGCTCCAGCGTGATGGAGCTTTCCGGCACAGGCGCTGTCGTGGGAACGCTCTCGGCGCAGGATCCGGACGACCAGGCTGGGTTCACCTATACCCTGCTGGACAATGCAGGCGGGCGCTTCAGGCTCAATGGGTCGCAACTCCTGGTCGATAATGGCTTCATGCTCGACTTCGAGCAGGCGGCGTCGCACGTCGTCAAGGTTCGGGTGGCCGATAGCTCAGGTGCAACCTACGACAAGTCTCTGACCATTTCCGTGACGGATTGGACAGCCGAACTTACGGCCGGCACGCCCTTTGCCGACATCTTCAAAGGTGGCGTCGGAAATGACACGCTCTCGGGAAGTTCCAGCAACGACAAGCTTTACGGCGGCATAGGCAACGACAAGCTCTCCGGCGGCGCCGGCAGCGACTACCTCTGGGGCGGGGCCGGCAAGGATACCCTGACCGGCAATACCGGAAAGGACTTCTTCGTTTTCGACAGCTTCAACGCCAAGACCAACAAGAAGACCAACGTGGACGCGATCAAGGACTTCAAGGTCAGGGACGATACGATCTATCTCGACAATGCGGTGTTCAAGGCCCTGGGCAAGGCGGGAACGGAGATCAAGCCGGCGAAGATGAAGAAGGACGCCTTCGTGATCGGCTCGAAGGCTCAGGACAAGAACGACCGGATCATCTACGACAACAAGAAGGGCATCCTCTACTACGATGCCGACGGCACGGGTGCGAAGGCCGCGGTGCAGATCGCGACCATCTCGAAGAAGCTGCTGATGACCGAGAAGGACTTCTTCATCATCTGATCGGCCCGGCGACAGGCAGAGCTCGAAGGACCATCCACGCCCCCGTGGATGGTCCTTTTTTGTTGCCGCGCGGCCGGGCAGGAGGAAGCGTAGGGAAACGCCCGCGGGGGCAAAGCGACCCGGTGCGCCGTCCGGCGCCCACCTGCCGTTCAAGCCATGGGCACGCGGGCGACCGCGGGTCCCGACGGCTGGCGGAATGCCCTGGGGCGCGCCCGTCAGGCCGACGGGAGCCCTCGCCTTGCCCCAGGCCGCGTCCCGCGGACGGGCGCCTGAGCCGGCCGGTCCATGAGTCCCGCAGCAGCGCCGCGCGACAACCGGCCGCCGCCTCGGGCCGCCGCCGATGGGGAAGGACCCCTGCGTCCTCACGGGAGAGAATCGCAGACGCCGCTGGCGGGGCCGTACCCCAAAGCCCCGACCGCCGAGCTCTCCCGCCGCGCGATCCGGCGACCCGCGCCCTGGCGACGCAGGCGGGCGGGTGGACCAGGGGTTGTGCAACCTCCTTACATTGACAAAGGGATGAGCCCGGCGGATACCCCCATCAACGTTTGGCAAGATCCATGACTCGGCAGGACTTCAAAAAAGCGCTCATCATCGTGCATGATCTCGTGATGACGGCGGCGGCCGTTCTCGCGACCTTCCTGGTGCGCTTCGACGGGGTGCGCCTCGACGAGCGCCTGCCTCACCTGCCCCTGTTCCTGCCGCCCTTCGTGGTCTTCGCCGGGCTGGTCTATTGGTACTTCCAGCTCTACCGCTCCAAGTGGCGCTTCGCCTCCCTGCCCGAC
>DATHAU010000330.1:0-2916 GCA_035296545.1 Microvirga sp. | reverse complement strand
AAAGACGTGGGTGGCCGGGACAAGCCCGGCCATGACGAGAGGATCAGAGCGATGAACTGGATTTCCGAAGTCGTCCGTCCGAAGATCAAGACGCTCTTCAAGCGCGAGACGCCGGACAATCTCTGGATCAAGTGCCCGGATACGGGGCAGGTGGTGTTCCACAAGGACGTGGAGGCCAACCAGTGGGTGATCCCCGGCTCCAACCACCACATGCGGATCTCCGCCACCCAGCGCCTCCAGCTCATGTTCGACAACGGCACCTGGCTCGACGTGCCCCTTCCCGAGGTGGCCGTCGATCCGCTCAAGTTCCGGGACAGCAAGCGCTATGTGGACCGCCTGAAGGACGCCCGCGCCCAGACGGGCCTGCAGGACGCCTTCAAGATCGGCTTCGGCCGCGTCGACGGGGTGCCCATGACCATTGCCGTGCAGGATCTCGGCTTCATCACCGGCTCCCTGGGCACGGCGGCGGGCGAGGCCTTCATCCGGGGCGTCGAGACGGCCCTCGACAAGAAGACTCCCTACGTGGTGTTCACCGCGTCCGGCGGCGCGCGCATGCAGGAGGGCATCCTCTCC
Organism: Microvirga sp.; assembly: GCA_035296545.1. Taxonomy (GTDB): domain Bacteria; phylum Pseudomonadota; class Alphaproteobacteria; order Rhizobiales; family Beijerinckiaceae; genus Microvirga. The sequence goes on along the minus strand of DATHAU010000330.1, from coordinate 2,343 downwards.
CTCATGCAGATGCCGCGCACCACGGTGGCCATCCGCCGCCTGCGGGAGGCAAGGCTGCCCTACATCGTCGTGCTCACCAACCCGACCACCGGCGGCGTCACCGCTTCCTACGCCATGCTGGGCGACGTGCACCTGGCCGAGCCCGGCGCGCTCATCGGTTTTGCGGGTCCGCGGGTGATCGAGCAGACCATCCGCGAGAAGCTGCCCGACGGCTTCCAGCGCGCCGAGTACCTGAAGGACCACGGCATGGTGGACATGGTGGTGCACCGGCACGAGCTGAAGCCCACCATCGCGCGCCTGTCGCGGTTCTTCACCAAGGCGCCGGCGACCGATCCCGAGCCGGCCGCCGTTCCGGCCGCGGCCGAGTAGGCGGGACAGGGGCGATGGATTCGTCAGACGCGCTGATCGCGCGCTTTCTCGCCCTGCATCCGAAGACCATCGATCTGTCCCTCGGGCGCATCCAGCGGCTGCTGGGCCGGCTCGGGCACCCGGAGCGCCGCCTGCCGCCGGCGATCCACGTGGCGGGCACCAACGGCAAGGGCTCGACCATCGCGTTCATGCGGGCCATCCTGGAGAGCGCGGGGCTTGCGGTCCACGTCTATACCTCGCCCCATCTGGTGCGCTTCCACGAGCGCATCCGCCTCGGGCAGTTCGGCGGCGGCCGCTACGTGACCGAGGAGCGGCTCGTGGGAGCCCTGCGCCGCTGCGAGGCGGTGAACGGGGGCGAGCCCATCACGGTGTTCGAGATCACCACCGCGGCGGCGCTCCTCCTCTTCGCCGAGGAGCCCGCCGACGTTCTCCTGCTCGAAGTGGGGCTGGGCGGGCGGCTCGACGCCACCAACGTGATCGACCGGCCCGCCGCCGCCGTGGTGACGCCCATCGGGCACGATCACGCGGAATATCTCGGCACCACGCTCGAGGCCATCGCCCGGGAGAAGGCGGGCATCTTCAAGCGCGGCTGCCCGGCGGTGATCGCCCCCCAGGACTACCTGGCCGCCGACCGGACCCTGCGCGAGGAGGCCGAGCGCCTGGGCGCGTCGCCCCTTTTCGTCGGCCAGCAGGATTTCACCGTGCACGAGGAAGGCGGGCGGCTGGTCTACCAGGACGAGCGGGGCCTCCTCGACCTGCCGCGCCCGAGGCTCGCGGGAGGCCACCAGTTCGTCAATGCGGGCACGGCCATCGCGGCCCTGCGCGCCGCGGGCTTCGAGGCGTTCGAGACCTCGGCCTTCGAGGCGGGGCTGACCCGCGCCCAATGGCCGGGCCGCCTGCAGCGCCTCGCCCGGGGCCGCCTGCCGGAGATCGCCCCGGAGGGCTGCGAGATCTGGCTCGACGGCGGCCACAATCCCGACGGCGGCCGGGTGCTCGCCGCCGCCATGGCGGACCGGGGCGACCGCAACGACGCGCCCCTGGTGCTGGTCACCGGGATGCTGGGAACCAAGGACTCGGAAGCCTTCTTCAGGAATTTCTCGGGCCTCGCCCGGGAGGTGATCGCCGTTCCCATCTCGGGCCAGATCGCGGCCCGCCCGGCGGACGAGGTGGCCGCCATCGCGGCGGGCGTGGGGCTGACCGCCTCCACCGCGCCCAGCGTCGAATCGGCGCTCGCCTCGCTCCACGACTACGTGTGGGACCGCCCGCCCCGGGTGCTCATCTGCGGCTCGCTCTACCTGGCGGGCGAGGTGCTGGCGGCCAACGGAACGCTGCCGGAGTAAGGTGCCCGCGGCTGCGGCCCTAACTCCCTTGAGCAGTTGCCAGGCCGGCGATCGAGGCAGAACCTGATTGCGGCTGGAGCAGATCCGGCCGGAAAACAGGGAGGCGTCGGCACTGCCGGCGGGAACATTCATGCCGCAATTCGTGATTGAACGGAACATGCCTGGTATCGGCGATGCCCCTGCCGAGGCTCTGAAAGGAGCCTCCCAGACATCCTGCGGGGTGCTGCGCAATCTTGGACCCGAGATTCAGTGGGTTCACAGTTACGTCACGGACGACAAGATCTATTGCGTTTATCGCGCGCCCAACGAGGAGATCATCCGCGAGCATGCCCGGCAGGGCGGCTTTCCCGCCGACAGCGTCGCGCGGGTCCGCTCGGTCATCGATCCCACGACCGCCGAATAAGTGCAGCCACGGTCTGTTTCGGATCCAGCCTCCGGCAACAGCGGAGCGCAGCAAAAAGGGGCCTTTCAGCCCCTTTCCGGTTCTTCAAGGCATAAGGCGCATCAGGCCGAGGCCTGGATCCAGCGGGTGAGTTCGCCCTTGGGGGCGGCGCCCACCTTCTGGGCCACCACCTTGCCGTCCTTGAACATCATCAGGGCCGGGATGGAGCGGATGCCGAGCTGGGAGGAGACC
>DATHAU010000329.1:0-2759 GCA_035296545.1 Microvirga sp. | reverse complement strand
TTGGCCTCTGTTCCCTGCTTACAGGGAAGATACAGGGAAGTTGGTGAAAAACAGCCCGTCCAGAGCCCGATTGCGCCTTAAAGCCTGAACAGCTGTTGATTTCCACCCGGAACTGAGCCGGCTTTTCCATCGAGAAGTGAGCCACCTCTGACTATGGTTTTCGGGTCATGCCTGGGTCAAGGCGGGGCTGGTCTCCTTCTTCCGGGTTGCTGAGGCGGAGCTGGCTTTGAAGCGGAAGCTGTCGTTGCCGGTCTCCAGGATGTGGCAGCGATGGGTGAGCCGGTCGAGGAGCGCGGTGGTCATCTTGGCGTCGCCAAAGACGGTGGCCCATTCGCTGAAGCTGAGATTGGTGGTGAGGACGACGCTGGTGCGCTCGTAAAGCTTGCTCAGGAGATGGAAGAGCAGCGCGCCGCCCGAGGCGCTGAACGGCAGGTAGCCCAGCTCGTCGAGGATCACGAGGTCGAGGCGGGTCAGGCCCTCGGCGATCTGCCCGGCTTTTCCCTTGGCCTTCTCCTGCTCGAGAGCGTTGACCAGTTCGATGGTCGAGAAGAACCGGACCTTCTTGCGGTGATGCTCGACGGCGTGGACGCCGAGGGCGGTCGCGATGTGGGTTTTGCCTGTGCCTGGCCCCCCGATCAGCACCACGTTCTGTGCCCCGTCGAGGAACTCGCAGCGATGCAGCTGGCGGACGGTGGCCTCGTTGACCTCGCTGGCGGCGAAGTCGAAGCCCGAGAGGTCCTTGTAGGCCGGGAAGCGGGCCGCCTTCATGTGGTAGGCGATGGAGCGGACCTCGCGCTCGGCCACTTCGGCTTTCAGCAGTTGCGACAGGATCGGCATCGCCGCCTCGAAGGCGGGTGCCCCTTGCTCGATCAGGTCGGTGACGGCCTGGGCCATGCCATGCATCTTCAGGCTGCGGAGCATGATGACGATGGCGCCGCTGGCGGGGTCATGACGCATGGCGGCCTCCGGCGAGCTGGGAGCGCAGGCCGTCATAGCGCTGGACGTTCGCCTGGGGCTCCTCGATCAGCGCCAGGGCCTTGGGCGGGTCTATCTCAGGCGTCACCGGGGGCCGCTCGTCGACCAGCCGGTGCAGGAGGTTCAGCACGTGGGTCTTGGTCGGTACGCCCGCTTCCAGGGCCAGCTCCACCGCACAGAGCACCGCCTGCTCGTCATGCTGAAGAACGAGGGCGAGGATATCGGCCATCTCCCGGTCCCCACCCGGTCGTCGAAGCATCAGATCCTGCAACTGCCGGAAGGCCGGCGGCAGCTCCGAGAAGGGTGCGCCGTTCCGAAGCGCCCCTGGCTTGCGTTGAAGGACGGCCAGGTAGTGGCGCCAGTCGTAGATCGTGCGGGGCGGCAGCTGGTGGCTGCGCTGGATCACCCGCGCATGTTCGCACAGGACCTGTCCTTCCGCGGCCACAACGAGACGGTCGGGGTAGATCCTTAGGCTCACCGGGCGGTTGGCAAACGACGCCGGCACGCTGTAGCGGTTGCGCTCGAAGCTGATCAGGCAGGTGGGCGAGACGCGCTTGCTCTGCTCCACAAAGCCGTCGAAGGCCGGCGGCAACGGCATCAGAGCCGCCCTCTCCTCGGTCCAGACATCGGCGATGCTGCCGGGGAGGCTCCCGTGCGGGATCTCGCGCCAGAGCTCCATGCAGCGCCGCTCCAGCCAGCCGTTCAGGGCCGCCAGGTCGGGGAAGCTCGGCATCGGCTGCCACAGGCGGGGCCGGGCATCCTGGACGTTCTTCTCGACCTGCCCCTTCTCCCAGCCCGAGGCCGGGTTGCAGAACTCGGGCTCGAACACGTAATGGTTCGCCATGGCCAGGAAGCGGGCGTTGATCCGCCGCTCCTTGCCGCGGCCCACACGATCCACTGCCGTGCGCATGTTGTCGTAGATGCCGCGCCCCGGCACGCCGCCGAACACGCGGAACCCGTGCCAGTGGGCGTCGAACAGCATCTCGTGGGTCTGGAGCAGGTAGGCGCGAACCAGGAAGGCCCGGCTGTGGGAGAGCTTGATGTGCGCCACCTGAAGCTTGGTGCGCTCGCCTCCCAGGATCGCGTGATCCTCGCTCCAGTCGAACTGGAAGGCCTCGCCCGGGCGGAAGACCAGGGGAACGAACGTGCCGCGCCCCGTCGTCTGCTGCTCGCGCTGCCGGTCGGAGCGCCACTCCCGCGCAAAGGCGGCAACCCGGTTGTAGGACCCGGTGTAGCCAAGCGCGACCAGATCGGCATGCAGCTGCTTCGCCGACCGGCGCTGCTTGCGTGGCTTGCCCCCTTCGGTCTTCAGCCAAGCCGCCAGCTTCTCGGCAAAGGGGTCGAGCTTGCTGGGTCGATCCGGCGTCGTGAACGTCGGCTCAATGGTGCCGGCGTTCAGATACTTCGCAATCGTGTTGCGCGACAGGCCGGTGCGCCGCGCGATCTCGCGGATCGACAGCTTCTCCCGCAGAGCCATGCGCCGGATGATGTTCAAAAGTCCCATGTGGATCACTCCGTTGCCCCCCCGTCGCTCTCCGACCAAGGGGGAAGGGTCACATGGCTCAAATCTCAGTGGAAATTACGCGCCTGCCCGGCTCAGTTCCGGGTGGAAATCAACAGGCCTTCCTTGTCGAGCGCAAGGAGGTCGAGCCGCTCGCGGGTATCCGCGAAGCCGTCGAACTCCTTCTGGATGATCAGGAGCTCCTCGCCCAGCGCGTCGGGCAGGGCCGCGAGCCACTCCTGTAGATGGTCGCGCTCGCGCAGGCCGAGCTCACCGAAGCGTC
>DATHAU010000328.1:0-3990 GCA_035296545.1 Microvirga sp. | reverse complement strand
CGCCCGCCAGGGTCCAGGGGCCATGCATGAGTTCGGCGGAGCTCATGGCCTCCGCGTGAATGCCCGACGTTTCCTTCAGCTTCAGCGCCACTTCCTGGGCCATGGCGAAGCCCACGCCGCGGCCGACGACGAAAAGGTTGTTGGCCCGCGAGAGAAGCGGAAGCGCCGGCGACCAGTCGATGCCGGCAGCCCTTTGGAGAACATCCGGCAGGGTGTCGAGGGCGGCGAGCAGCGCCTCGTCCTGCGACCAATGGGCGACGAGCTGGAACCCGGCCGCAAGGGCCGCGATGAACGACTTCGTGGCGGCGACGCTCTTCTCGGCGCCCGCATGGAGCGGCAGCACCACCTCGCATGTGGAGGCCAGCGGCGAGGAGGTGTCGTTGACCAGCGCGACCGTCAGTGCGCCGTCGTCGCGTCCGGCCGCCGCGAGGTTGAGGATGTCGGGGCTGCGGCCCGATTGCGAGACCGCCAGAAAGAGCGCGCCGCGCATGCGCGGGCGGGCATCGTAGACGGATGTGACGGACGGGCCGACGGAGGCGGTCACCAGCCCGGAATGGATCTCGAGCAGATACTTGATGAAGGTGGCCGCATTGTCCGAACTGCCCCGCGCGCAGGTGACGGCAAACGGCGGCTGCGAGGCGCGAAGGCGCGCGCCGAGCTCCCGGCACAGGGGCGCGTTGCGCTCGATCAGGCGCGCGACGACCTCGGGGGCTTCGCGGGCCTCGCGAAGCATTGCCGTCATGCCAGAGAGGTTCTGGGCGGGGGCGTTCGGGTCAGGCGTCATCGTCGTGCATCCGGTCGGGCTGGCCGATGGTCAGCTCGGCCACGAAATCATAGGCGTCGCCCCGGTAGTAGGACGACGTGAACTCGACGGCCTCGCCTGCACCGGTGAACGAGCGGCGCTCGATGTACAGGGCCGGGCTCTGAGGTGGAACGTGAAGCAGGGAGGCCTGTTCCTCGTTGAGCAGGACCGCGTGCAATCTTTGCAGGGCGCGGCTCGGCATGACGCCCTTCTCGTGCAGCACCGCATAGAGGGACTGCTTGACGAGGGAGGGATCCGGCAGGAACCGCGAGGGGATCACCGCGTGCTCGATGGCCATGGGAATGCCGTTGGCGAGGCGCAGGCGGTTGACGCGGCTCACGGTGTCCCCGGGCGAGAGCCCGAGCGCCATCAATTCGTCGGAGGAGGCCGGTCCCACCGAGCGGCTGAGCAGCACCGCGGAGGATTCGAGGCCCCGCGCCAGCATGTCGTCGGTAAAGCTCGACAGGCGCGACAGGGGCTGCTCGAGGCGGATCTGGGGCGCGATGAAGGTTCCCGATCCCCAGCGCTGGACCAGAACCCCTTTCCTGACGAGGCCGGTGATGGCCTTGCGCACGGTGACCCGCGAGATGCCGAGCTGCCGGGCGAGATCGCGCTCCCCCGGAAGCGCCGCGTCCGGCTTGATGGACCCCTTGCGGACCGCATCCTCAATGGATTGCTGGAGCTGCAGATAGAGCGGCGTGGGATTGCCTCCGTCCAAGGGAACCAGGGACAGGGCTTCAGGAGCCTGTTCGCTCATGGTGCTCCCCGCGCCTGAGCCGTCCCGGCCAGGAGGATGGCCCCGTCGAGGGCGTCCGCCGCGGGAGGCACGACCGCCGCCTGAACCGGCGGCGGAAGCCAGGGCCGCAGGGGTTCCGCCAGCCCGCCGAAGAGGCACAGGGACGGCGCCCCGAGATCGAGCAGCCGCGTGGCGATCCCGGCGGCGCCTGCGGCTGTGGCCGCGACCAGCTCGACGCCCAAGGGGTCGCGCCGTCTGGCATGGTCGAGAACGCGCGGCGCATAGGCCGCATAGTCGCCGGGCTTCGCTTTGCCGACCCAGTCGACGAGGATTTCGGGATCGTTGTCGAACCCGGCCATGACCTCGTCCGACAACGGCGTGGATGGAATGCGCCCGTCATGGGCCCACACGGCGCGGCGCAGGAGTTCGCGACCCATGAGGGCGCCGCTTCCCTCGTCGGAAATCTCGAAGCCCCAGCCGCCCACATAATGGCATTGGCCGGCCGCTCCGCCATAGCCGCAGGAGCCGGTGCCGAGAATCAGGATCGCGCCGTCGCCTCCCCCGAACGCCCCGAGCCAGGCGGTGTGGGCATCCGTGTCGACGGCGAAGGACGCGAAAGGATGCGGACGCGAGAGCAGGCGCTCGACGGCGCTGGCTTGCCCTGCTCCGGCCGCGCCCATCCCTGCGTGAACGCGCCTGAGATCGGTCTCGTCGAGCCCCGCCTGCGCCAGCGCCTCCCGGCAGGCGGCAAGGATCGAGCCCCATACCAGTTCGGGATCGAGCCGGATGTTCGAGGGGCCGCCGGAGCCTTCTCCCAGCAGGTTTCCCCCTTCGTCCCGAAGGCGGGCCCGGCACTTGGTGCCGCCGCCGTCGAGGCCAAGGAAGAGGAGCTTGCTCATAGGGAATGATCTTGGAAGCGCGGCAGGGGTACGGTCACGGTGAGCCGGCACCATGCCACTTAATGTCCAGTTCGTGAAGAGGCATGGTCCTGGGCGGGGGCAGGTCAGGAATCGGAGGTCGCCGCCGCGATGCTCTCCGACAGGGGACCGCCCAGGATGGCGGAAGGCGATCCCGAGGCCATGACCCTGCCGCTTGCCACGAAGGCCATCTGATCGGCCAGGTCGGCCACGTCCTCCGGGGTGTGGATCGTCATCAGGATGGTGACCGGGCGCCTGCGGCGAAGGTCGTCGACGAGCCGCACCATGTCGCGGCGCAGGCCGGGGTCGAGGCTGCTGAAGGGCTCGTCCAGCAGGATGAGCGGACGCCCCGAGATCAGGGCCCTCGCCAGGGCCACCCGCTGGCGCTGCCCTCCCGACATCTCGCCGGGCCTGCGCGCGCTGAGCCCTTTCAGTCCCACGGAGGCCAGCATGTCCTCCGCGAGCATCCTCTCGTCGGCGGAGAGGCGCAAGGAGGGGCGCAGGCCCAGGGCGGCGTTCTGCACCGCGGTCAGGTGGGGAAACAGGTTGTGATCCTGGAACACGATGGCCGCGGGACGCCTTGCCGGTTCGAGCCGCAGAAGATCCTGCCCGTCGAAGGCGAGCCTGCCGCTCTCCGGGGTCTCGAAGCCGGCGATCATGTGCAGCAGGGTGGTCTTGCCGCCGCCGGACGGACCCACCACGGCGCAGAGCTTTCCCGCCTGCACCTCCAGGGAGTAATCGGCCACGAAATCCGGCCAGGTCAGACGGCAGCGTTCAATCACCAGCATGGGACAACCGGCCTGAGGCATGAGCGAGGAGGAAGGCGACGACGACGATGAGAAGCCCGATGGCGGACGCCTCACCGATCCGGTAGGCGCCGAGGCGCTCGTAAAGGAGGTAGGGCAGGGTGCGCAGGTCCGCGCCGCCGAACAGGGCGACGATGCCGAAATCCCCGAACGACAGGGCCATGGCGAGGGCAAAGGCCGCCCCGAGGGGCCGCTTGAGCACGGGCCAGTCCATGATCGTCAGCTTGGCGAGGCCGGTGATGCCGAGAGAGGCGGCCACGCGGCCATATCGTTCTCCTGCGGTCATGAGGCTAGGGGCGATGGTGCGGTAGGCGAAGGGCAGGGCCGTCAGTCCGTTGATGAGCGGGAGAAGGATCGGTCCCGCGGCCGACGGATCGGCAAAGCGCCGAAAAATGAGGAACAGGCCAGCGGTCAGGGCGAAGGGTGGCACCGCGAGAAGGGCGCCCGGCAGCACATCCACCAGGGCCGCCACCCGGGGCGACTTGAGGACGAGGCGCTGGCGCCGCGCCGCGGCCGCCAGCGCCAGCGCCAGAAGGCAGGCCAGGGTCGCGGCCGCGACGGCGACCGCCATGCTGGTCAAGAAAGCCCGAAGGAGATCCGCGTCCAGAACCGTGGGGATGTGCCGGAGGCCTTCGAGCACGCTCAGCGCCAGCGGCCCGATGAAGAGCGCGCCCACCGCGAGGAGCGCCGCGTCGACGATCCTCAATGCGCGGTTCGCCGCATCGGGGC
>DATHAU010000327.1:0-2496 GCA_035296545.1 Microvirga sp. | reverse complement strand
AGGAAGCCGTCGAACTTGATCACCTGGCCCGTGGCGCGAAGATCCAGCCGGCGCGGGCCCACCTGGGCGGCGATGTCGGCGGTGGTGCGCTCCAGCTCGGCCGATTCCATCTGGCTCGCGATGGTGCGGGTCCAGATCAGGTCGTAGAGGCGGGCCTGCTCGGGCTCCAGGTACTTGGCCACCTGCTTTGGCAGGCGGCCCATGTCGGTGGGGCGGATGGCCTCGTGGGCCTCCTGGGCGTTCTTGGCCTTGGTGGTGTACTTGCGCGGCGCGCCGGGCACGTAGCGGTCGCCGTATTCCTTGCCGATGACCCGGCGGGCGGCCTGCACCGCCTCGGGGGCCATGTCGACGCCGTCGGTTCGCATATAGGTGATGAGGCCCACGGTCTCGCCGCCGATGTCCACGCCCTCGTAGAGGCGCTGGGCGACGCGCATGGTCTGGGCGGGAGCGAGCCCCAGCTTGCGCGAGGCCTCCTGCTGCAGGGTCGAGGTGGTGAAGGGCGGGTAGGGGTGGCGCTTGGCGGGCTTGGCCTCGATGCTGGCCACCGAGAAGGTGGCAAGCTCCAGGTCCTTCCTGAAGGCCTCCGCGTCGGCGCCGTTGCCCACGTCCAGGCGCTGGATCTTCTTGCCGTCCGCGCCCACGAGGCGGGCGTCGAACACCGCGCCGTCCCTGGTGGCGAGGGTGGCCACGATGGACCAGTATTCCCTGGGCTTGAAGGTCTCGATCTCGTATTCCCGGTCGCAGACCAGGCGAAGCGCCACCGACTGGACGCGGCCGGCGGAGCGCGCGCCCGGCAGCTTGCGCCACAGGACCGGCGAGAGGGTGAAGCCCACCAGGTAATCCAGGGCCCGGCGGGCCATGTAGGCGTCCACCAGGGCCTGGTCGATCTGGCGCGGCCGGCGCATGGCCGCGTGCACCGCGTCCTTGGTGATGGCGTTGAAGGTCACCCGCTCGATGGGCAGGTCCTTGAGGACGCGCTTCTCCCGCAGGGCCTCGACCACGTGCCAGGAAATCGCCTCGCCCTCCCGGTCCGGGTCGGTGGCGAGGATCAGCTTTTCGGCTCCCTTGATGGCCTTGGCGATGTCGGCGACCCGCTTCGAGCCCCGGTCCTCGAGCGTCCAGATCATGCGGAAATCGGCCTCCGGGTCCACGGAGCCGTCCTTGGCGGGCAGGTCGCGGATGTGCCCGAAGGAGGCCAGGACCTCGTAGTCCCTGCCGAGATACTTATTGATCGTCTTGGCCTTGGCAGGCGACTCGACGACGACGACTTTCATGAAGGACTTCCTACGATGGCCGCGAGCGGATGCTCTGTAGCGTCAAGACAAGGTCCGGCCGTCCGCAGGGGACGGCCGTGGGGCGCGATAAGTGGTTGATGATCGCGGACAAGTCAATTCGGACCTCTCCGCAATCGGGTTACATGGTGACGAAAGCCCGGTTCAGCAAGGGTTCCACGCGAGGGCTGCGATGGTCGGACTTAGCGTCGCAAGGGGGCGAGGCCGGGCCGGGGCACCGCCCCGGCGCCGTGATTTGGGGCCGCTGCGGGGCGGAACGAGCCCGCCCCGCCCGTGGCCCTCCACCGGAATCCGGCCCGAACGGCCGTCGCGCCGGGACAGGCTCCTTGCCGCCCCGGAGCAGAGCGCCTATAGCCATGGCTTCAAGATGACAGACGCGCCCCGATCCGTGTTCCCCCACCGCCACCTCCTCGGAATCGAGGGGCTGTCCCCGCTGGACATCCGGGCCCTTCTCGACCTGGCCGACGAACAGGTCGAGGTGAGCCGCCAGGTGGAGAAGAAGAAGTCCACCTTGAGGGGCCGGACCCAGATCAACCTGTTCTTCGAGCCCTCCACCCGCACCCAATCCTCCTTCGAGATCGCCGGCAAGCGCCTGGGGGCGGACGTGATGAACATGTCGGTGGCCTCCTCGTCGGTGAAGAAGGGCGAGACCCTCATCGACACCGCCGCCACCCTCAACGCCATGCGGCCCGACCTGATCATCGTGCGCCACCACGCGGCGGGCGCGGTGCACCTGCTGGCCCAGAAGGTCGACTGCTCGGTGGTGAACGCGGGCGACGGCGCGCACGAGCACCCGACCCAGGCCCTCCTCGACGCCCTCACCATCCGCCGCAACAAGGGCCGGATCGAAGGGCTCAACGTGGCGATCTGCGGCGACATCCTCCATTCCCGGGTGGCCCGCTCCAACATGATCCTGCTCGCCGCCATGGGCGCGCGGGTGCGCCTCGTGGCGCCCACGACCCTGCTGCCGCCTGGCATCGGTCGGCTGGGCTTCGAGACCTTCACGGACATGCGGGAGGGCCTTCGGGACGCCGACATCGTCATGATGCTGCGCCTCCAGCGGGAGCGCATGAACGGCTCCTTCGTGCCCTCCGTGAAGGAGTATTTCCGCTTCTACGGCCTCGATCAGGACAAACTCGCCTATGCCCGGCCGGACGCCCTGGTGATGCATCCGGGCCCCATGAACCGGGGCGTCGAGATCTCC
>DATHAU010000326.1:0-5357 GCA_035296545.1 Microvirga sp. | reverse complement strand
TTCACCATGATGTCCCAGGAGGGCCTGATCGAGCGCACCAGGGGCGCCCTGATCCTGCGCCAGCCCGACGTGCTCAAGGCCCGGGTGGCCGACGCCATGCGGACGGATCACTGACATCTGTTGTTCTCCCGGCCTGAACGTCATAGGTTGCGCTGAGATTTCCCCGTTCAGGTCGAAGTGCCAGCATCTTGCCTCCTCCCCAACGCCAATCCGCCTCCGTCGGCGCCGTCCGCCGCACCTTCGCCCCCTGGGCCGACCCTGACGCCAAGCCGCATATCCGCTTCGAGAACGTTGCGAAGCGGTTCGGCGACGCGGTGGCGGTGGACCGCCTGACGCTCGACATCTTCGAGGGCGAGTTCTTCTGCCTGCTCGGCCCCTCCGGCTGCGGCAAGACCACGCTCATGCGGATGCTGGCGGGCTTCGAGACCCCGAGCGAAGGCCTCATCACCCTGGCGGGCCAGAACCTGGCGGGCGTGCCGCCCTATCGCCGGCCGGTGAACATGATGTTCCAGTCCTATGCGCTCTTCCCGCACATGAGCGTGGAGAAGAACATCGCCTTCGGGTTGAAGCAGGACGGCCTCCCCAAGGACGAGATCGCCGCCCGGGTCGGGGAGATGCTGCGCCTCGTGCAGCTCGGCAATCTCGCCCGCCGCTATCCCAGCCAGCTCTCCGGCGGCCAGCGCCAGCGGGTCGCCCTGGCCCGGGCGCTCGCCAAGAAGCCCAAGGTGCTGCTCCTCGATGAGCCGCTGGCGGCCCTCGACAAGAAGCTGCGGGAGGAGACCCAGTTCGAGCTCATGGACATCCAGCACGAACTCGGCATGACCTTCGTGGTGGTCACCCACGACCAGGAGGAGGCGATGACCATGGCCGACCGCATCGCGGTCATGGACCGCGGCCGGATCGTCCAGGTCGCCACCCCCGGCGAGATCTACGAGCAGCCCAAGACCCGCTTCATCGCCGAATTCGTCGGCGACGTGAACATCCTGGAGGGCCATGTGCAGGGCCGGGAGAACGGCCTCTGGCGCGTCCGGACCCCATCCGCCGCGGCGCCGCTCACCATCGACGACCCGGACGAGGTGCTGCATTCCGGCCAGGCGGTGGCCATCGCCGTGCGGCCGGAGAAGATGAGCGTCCGGCGGGATCCCCCGGGGCCCGACGCCGCCAACGTGCTCACCGGCGAGGTGTGGGACATCGGCTATCTGGGCGACTGGACCGTCTACCGCATCAAGCTCGCCACGGGCGAGGTCCTGCGGGTCTCCTGCGCCAACGTCTCCCGCTTCGTGGAGAACCCCATCGACTGGGACGAGCAGGTCCATGTCACCTTCGCGCCGGGCGCGGCGGTGATCCTGGCGGAATAGGATGGAAGCGCGCCCCTTCACCAGAAGGCTGACCGAGGGCCTTGTGCCCGCCTTGCCCTCCCTGTGGCTCGGCGTGCTCTTCCTCGTGCCCTTCCTGATCGTCCTCAAGATCAGCCTCTCGGACACCGCCGTCGCCCAGCCGCCCTACGCGCCGGTCTTCGAGTGGAGCGACGTGGCAGGCTTCCTGGGCGGGCTCGACCTGGAGAACTTCGAGCTTCTGGTCCAGGACGATCTCTATCTCCTGGCGACGCTGTCCTCCGTGCGGATCGCGGCCCTGTCCACCCTTCTGCTGCTTCTGGTGGGCTTTCCCATCGCCTACGCCATGGCCCGCGCGCCGGAGCGCTATCGCGCCCTTCTGGTGGCGCTGGTGATCCTGCCGTTCTGGACCAGCTTTCTCATCCGCATCTATGCCTGGGTGGCCATCCTGAAGCCGGAAGGGCTGCTGACCCAGGCGCTCACGGGCCTCGGCCTCATCTCCGAGCCCCTCCACATCCTCAACACCGAAACGGCGGTCTATATCGGCATCGTCTACGCCTACCTGCCGTTCATGGTGCTGCCCCTCTACGCGACCCTCGAGAAGATGGACGACACCCTGCTCGAGGCGGCGCTGGATCTCGGCTCGCCGCCCTGGCGCTCGTTCTGGACCATCACGGTGCCGCTCGCCATGCCGGGCATCATGGCGGGCTCGCTCCTGTGCTTCATCCCGGCGGTGGGCGAGTTCGTGATCCCGGACCTGCTCGGCGGGTCGGAGACCCTGATGATCGGCCGCCAGCTCTGGAGCGAGTTCTTCTCCAACCGGGACTGGCCCCTGGCCTCCGCGGTGGCGATCCTCTTGCTGATCGTTCTCGTGGTTCCCATCGTGATCTACCGGGACGTGGAGGCAAGGCGCGTGGAGACCGGGTCATGACGCGCCGCCTCAGCCCCTTCAACGTCACGTCCCTGGTCTTGGGGTTCGCCTTCCTGTACCTGCCGATCCTGCTGCTGATGGTCTATTCCTTCAACGCGTCGCGGCTCGTCACCGTATGGGGCGGCTTCTCCACCCAATGGTACCGGGCGCTCTTCCGCAACGAGGCCCTCATGGAGGCGGCCTGGGTGACGGTCAGGATCGCCCTGCTGTCGGCAAGCCTCGCGACGGTTCTCGGCACGCTCGCGGCCCTGGCGCTCACCCGCTACGGGCGTTTCCCCGGCCGCACCCTGTTCACCGGCATGGTCTATGCCCCCATGGTCATGCCCGAGGTGATCACCGGCCTGTCGCTGCTGCTGTTCTTCGTGGCCATCGGCCTCGACCGGGGCTTCTGGACCATCGCCCTGGCCCACACCACGCTCACCATGTGCTTCGTGACCGTGGTGGTGCAGTCGCGCCTCATGACCTTCGACCGCTCCCTGGAGGAAGCCGCCATGGATCTGGGCGCGCCGCCGCTGCGGACCTTCTTCGCGGTCACCCTGCCCCTGATCGCCCCGTCCATCGTGGCGGGCTTCCTCCTCGCCTTCACCCTGTCCCTGGACGACCTGGTGATCGCGAGCTTCAACACGGGGCCCGGCGCGACGACCCTGCCGATCCGGATCTACAGCCAGGTGCGGCTCGGCCTCTCGCCGGAGGTCAACGCCGCCTCCACCATCCTCATCGGGATCGTGGCCCTTGGCGTCGTCACGGCGACCCTCGTGAGCAAGCGTTCGGCGCTGCGCTCCCGGCGCAATGCTCAGTGAGCGGAGGCCGTCGGCGGGTTGCCGGCCGGCGGCAGGCGGGCGGGGCCCAGGAGAGGCTTGGCGGCGCCCGAGCGCTCGATGAGGGAGCGGGCGTCCGGAGCCACCACGACGCTGTCCCAGCCGCCGCTCACGTCGAACACCAGGGCGGGCGCGGGATCGGGCAGGGCCGAGGTGCCGGCCGACACGTCGGCCCTCAGGTCGAGGGTGCGGTCCACCAGGGAGATGCGCCCCTGCAGGTTGGTCTGGAGGGCAGGGGCCGTGAGGCGGCTTTCCGTGACCTCGCCGATGCCGTTCTTCAGGACGATCTGCGCCTGGGCCTGATCGAAGGGCGTGCGGCCGCCTTTCCAGTTGAGGGAGGCCAGGAGCGGACGCTTCTCGACCCGGCGCAGGGCGTCGTCGAGGGAGATGCCGATGAGCTCCCCGTCCTTCACCGTGACCGAGGAGCGGCCCTGGGCGTCGCGGATCACGCCCGCCACGTTCTGCCCCGAGCCTTCGAACTGGAACTGTCCCTGGGCCTGCCCGGTGATCCAGCGGGGCTCGCCGATGGCGTTGAGGAACGTGGCCATGTCCACCCCGGCGAAGGCGCCCTGGCTCCTGAAGTCGAGCATCCCGTTGAGGGCCGCCAGGGACAGGCGGCCCTTCAGGGTTCCCTTGTTGAAGTCGGCGCGCCCGATGGACGCCTCGATCCGGCCGGGGCGGACGAGGACGCTCGCCGCCATGTCGTCGAGGCGCAGACGTCCGATCCGCGCGCTCGCGGCCGACAGGCGCAGGTCGAGGCTGCTGCCGGTGGTATGGGCGAGATCGATATCGTCCTCGTTCCATTCGCCGGACGAGGTGCGGGCCTGCATGAAGGGCTCGAAGAGGTCGGAGAGGTTCAGCTTGTCGGCCGCGAGCGTTCCCGAAATCAGGGGGCGGTCCCCGTCGAACCGGACCGCCAGGGTGCCGTCGAGCTTATCGGCCCCCAGGGTCACGGCCACGGAGGGCCAGGTCAGGCGGCGGCGGTTGACGGAGACATCGCCCGTCACCGACAGCGCCGCCACCAGGGGGCCGAAGGGAAGCTTCACGCCGCTCCATTGGGTGAAGTCGCGGACGGATTTCGCCTCGATGGTGCTTTCCCCGGCGAGCTGCGGATCGTCTCCGAGCTTCGCCTCGCCCGTCAGGAGCACGCGCCCGGACGGGGCCGAAAGGACGAGCGAGACGGGGCTGGGGCGGTCGGAGGCGAGCAGGGCCGGGGACACGGAGGCCTGCTCCACGAGCACCCGCTCGTCGCGCCAGAGCACGGAACCGGCCACCTGCAGGGGAGCGTCCCCGCCGGTCCAGGTCGCCACCAGGTTCACCTGCTCCAGGGCTGCGCCCTTCAGGTCCGTCAGATGGACAGAGGAACGCACGAGGATCAGGCGGCGGGCAAAGGTCGATTCGAGGCTGCCGGCGACCAGATCGTTCCATTTCAGGGATTGAAGCGCCTGATAGGACGCGGCGATCCGGGTCTCGCTGAGGGTGACCTCCGCGAGCTCGATCCGGCCCACGAGGAGCGGCAGCAGCTTCAGCTCGCCCCTCAGGATCCCCCCGTCCGCCTTCAGCGCCCCGTCCGGGGTGCGAAGGGTCATCCGTTCGAGCTTGACCCTGGGAACGGGAAGAAGCGCGAAGGTGCTCCGGCCCTCGGACGTGAACTCCAGGCCGTAGCGGGATTTCATGTGGTCGGCCACCGCCGCGGAGAGACCGCTTCCCGTGAGGGTCCAGGGGGCCGTCGCCGCCCCGAAGACGGCAAGCGCGATCAACGCGATGAGGAAAACGACGCGGCGAGACATGAGCGTTAGTTTTTCAGACCTTTTGTCCGCAGCGCAAGGGCTGCGGGAGGGCGGCTTGCCGAAGGAGAAGAGGCGCGACGAGGAGGTCTCATATATCCATACGAAGGGATTGTCTAAAATGAGGCCAAGTTGCAGGGTGCCCCCAGTTGCATGACGGGCCTTCTGAAAGGGAGGAGCATGATCAGGAGATGTTCGTATGGATAAGGTTTACAGCGATGGGCGGGCGGCGCTGGCCGGCCTGGTCAAGGACGGCATGACCATCATGGCCGGGGGATTCGGCCTTTGCGGCATCCCGGAGACGCTGATCGAGGCCATCCGTGATTCGGGGGCGAAGGATCTGACGTTCATCTCCAACAACGCGGGCGTGGACGGGGTCGGCCTCGGCCGCCTGCTGGAGACCCGCCAGATCAGGAAGATGATCAGCTCCTACGTGGGCGAGAACAAGCTGTTCGCGCAGCAATACCTCTCGGGCGAACTGGAATTG
>DATHAU010000325.1:0-9819 GCA_035296545.1 Microvirga sp. | reverse complement strand
ATCCGCCGCCCGGCGCTCGCGGGCGTAGAGGCCGATGAGCCGCAATTCGAGGTCCGGCGGCACGGTCACCCGCGCATCCTGCAGGAGCGACGCCACGTCGTAGGCGGGCGGGCCCAGCACCGCGTCCTGGAAATCGATGATCCCCACGCGGGCGATGCCCTCCCGCTGCGGCATCCAGATCAGGTTGGGCGAATGGTAGTCGCGCAGGGTCCAGGTGATGGGGCCCGAGAGAATGTCGCCGAGGACCTCGGTCCACAGGTTGACGAACTCGGCCCGGGCCGAGCCCGACAGGGGGTTGCCGATGATGTGCGGCACGTACCAGTCGGCGAGAAGCTCCACCTCGATCAGGAGCGCTTCGAGGTCGTAGGGCGGGATCACGTGGTCGTAGCCCTCCGCCGCGATCAGCACCTGGGGCAGGTTCGCGCCGTGGAGCCGCACGAGCAGGCGCGTCGCCTCGGCGTAGCGCTCCGGGATCGGCCCCTCCTGGTCGGCCACGGGCTCGGACCCGAGATCCTCCACCAGGAGAAGGCCCGCCTCCAGGTCCTCCCCATGGATCTGCGGCGCGCTGAAGCCCAGGGCGCGCAGGCCCTTGTCCATGGCCGCGAAGGCGTGAACCGTCTCGGCGAGCTTGGCCACGGTGGTGTAGGGCTTGCCCCGCCGCACGGGAGGGCCCGCCGGGCGCGGGGGCGAAATCATCAGGAGGACGGTCTCGCCGTCGGGCTTCACGAGGCGCTCGTAGGAGCGGATCACCGAGGCGTCGCCGGGCATCGGCATGCGGGCCGCGTCCGCCCAGCCGCACCGCTCCACGAGGCCCCGGAAGGCCTTGAGCCGCAGGAGCCGGGGCCCGAAGCCGCCGGTTCCCGTGAGAATGGCCACGCGGCCCTCGCCCCCGCCGCCGGGGGCGAAATCCAGGGTGACGTCGAGGCGCTCCTCCGCCAGGGCGTCCTCCGCCCGCTCCGGCCACTCCACCAGGGCGATGGCGTTCTCCGTCGTCTCGTCCCAGCCCAGCTCCACCAGCTCGCCTCCGCCGGAGAGCCGGTAGAAATCCGCGTGCACGACGGGGCAGCGCGGGCCGTCATAGACCTGCATCAGGGTGAAGGTGGGGCTCGGCACCTCGAGGCCCGGGTCGCCTGCCAGGATCCGCACGAGGGCGCGGGCCAGGGTGGTCTTGCCCGCCCCGAGACCCCCCGACAGGGTAAGGAGGTCGCCGGGTTTCAGCTCCTCGGCCAGGATGCGGGCGAAATCCTCCGTCGACGCATGATCGGGGAGCGTCACGATCCAGGCGGACTGCGATGCGGCGTGCTCGGGCATGAGGGCCAATCCATTCACCATCGCCTGATCCTATTCGGCTGCGATCGAGGTTAGCGCAGACGACCCGGATCGACCATCCGAGGGCGATTCCTGGCGCTCATTGGGGAAGATGCAGGTGACCGTGGTGCCCAATCCCGGCGCGGACGCCAGTTCGATGCGCCCGCCGTGCAGCTCCACGAAGGAGCGCACGATGGACAGGCCTAGGCCCACGCCGCGATGGCGCGTGCCCACGGTGTGGCTCTCGAAGCGCTCGAAGATGCGGGCCTTGATCTCCGGCGGGATGCCGCGCCCCTGGTCCTTCACGGCGAAGATCACCTCGCCGCTCCTCTTGCGGGCCGACACCTGGATCGTCTGTCCCGGGGACGAGAACCCGACCGCGTTGGACAGCAGGTTGAACAGGATCTGCCGCACGCGCTTGCCGTCGGCGATGAAGGTGCCGATGTCCTCCGGCGCGTCGATGGCGACGGTGAGCGAGGATTCCGCGAGCCGGTCCTCCAGCCCGCGCATGGCCGCCTCGATGGTGGAGCGGATGTCGACGATCTCCGGCGTCAGCTCCAGGGAGCCCGTGTCGATGGAGGCGAGGTCGAGAATGTCGTTGAGCATCGCCAGCAGCGCCTTGGACGAGCGCTCGATATGGTCCGTGTAGTCGCGCTGGCGCGGGTTGAGGGGGCCTGCGGTCTCCGTGCCGAGGAGATGGGTGAAGCCGATGATGTTGGTGAGCGGCGAGCGCAGCTCGTAGGAGACATGGTGCACGAATTCGTCGCGCAGGCGCGAGGCGCGCTCCAGGGCCTCGTTGCGCTCGGTGAGCGCGCGCTCCACGTTCACGCTGGCGGTCACGTCGGTGAAGCTCAGGAGCGTCGCGCCGTCCGGCAGGGGCTGGGCGGTGCAGTCCAGGGCCGAGCCGTCGCGCCGCTCGATGCGGCAGGAGAGGCTGGTTCGCATGTCGGCAAGGCCCGCCACCGCGCCGCGGATGTCGATCCAGGCGTCCTCCTGCGGCGCCAGCAGGCGGCAGGTCTTGATGATGGCGTCGATGTGCGGGTGCTGGGCCGGCGCCTCCGGGGCCAGGTTCCACATCTCGGCGAAGGCGCGGTTGTGCAGCTTGAGGCGCCCGTCGGAGCCGAACACGGCCACGCCCTCCTTGAGGGTGTCGAGGGTCTCGCTCTGAACCCGCGTGAGGGAATTGACCTGGGAGGCGAGCTCGATGCGCTCGCTCACGTCGTCGAAGAGATAGGTCACGCCCCCCCTGGGGTTGGGGTTGGTCACCACGCGCAGGGTGCGGCGGTCGGGCAGGTGCCACCAGATCTCCTGCTGCTCCACGGAGCGGTAGCCGCCGAGGAACTCGGCCTTCCAGGCGCGGAAATCCGCCTGCTCCGGGAGCTTGCGGGCCGTGCGGAGCCGGTCGAGCACCTCCCCGTCCGTGGGGCGGGAGGCGAGGAAGGCCGGGTCGAGGCCCCAGAGCTGCTGGTAGGCGGCGTTGCTGAAGATGAGGCGCTGCGAGCCGTCGAAGATCGCCACCGCGGTGGGCAGCTGGTCGAGGGTGCGCACATGGGCGTCCATCTGCCGCTGCAGGTCCGTGCGCACCGCTTCGAGCTCGGACACGTCCACGGCGATGCCCGCGCTTCCGCCGGCGGTGGGACGCTCGATCACGTCGAGCACCGCGCGCTGCCCGGCCACCACCGCCGTGACCCGGGCGCTGTAGGTTGCCCCCGTCCGGCGCTGCCGGCCGGCCTCGGCGCGGGTCGGCTGCCCGAGAAGTTCGAGGGAGCGGGCGATGGCGTCGTCGAGGTCGGACGCCTCCACGGCCCGCAGATAGGCCCGGTTCGCCCAGATGAGCGTCTCGTCCGCATCGCGGATCCACAGGGGATAGGCGACCGCGTCGAGGAGCGTGGTCATGGCGCGCAGGTCCGTGCGGGCCTCCGCGAGATCCGACTGGGCCGACAAAAGGCTCGCCCGGTCGCCGGTCACGTCCCGCAGCCGCAGGATCGCCCGCCCGCCGACGGTGCGGCCCTCCACGTCGATGAACCGGTTGCCGGTGGCCCTGACGATCTGGCGGAACGACTCGCCGCGCTGCTTCAATTGCTCCAGCGCCCCTTCCACGGCGGCGGCGTCCCCCGGCAGGAGCCAGGCGCCGAAGGCGAGCGCCCGCTGGGCCGGGGCGCCCTCGCCCACGATGGAGGGATCGCCCTGGAAGCGCGGCTCGCCCTCGCGGCCGTGCCAGCTCACCAGGAGCTGGCGCTCCGCGCCCATGAGAAGGGCCGCCAGATCGTCCGCGCCCTGGAGGGCGGCGAGCTCCCGCCGCAACCCCCGCTCGATGCCGGCGGAGCGCCGCTGCTCGCGCAGCAGCATCACGGCGGTGGTGGTGGAGAAGGCCACGAGGCCCATGAAGAGGCCGAACGAGGCGGCGTTGTGAAGATTGAACTCGCGCAGGAAATCCAGGACGCCTGCGGCCCCTCCGGCCAGGGACAGGGGGAACTCGGCCGCCTGGGCGGGCCAGGAGGCGCCCGTAAGAAAGGAGGTTCCGGCCAGGAAGGCGAGGGACAGGGACGCCCGGGCCGGGCCGGCAGGATCGCCCGCCTTGCCGCCATCGCCGTCCCGACGCTCCCGAAGCCCGGCCATGCCGTGGGGTTCCTTCCTCAAGCCAGACAAGCCCGGTGGCGGGCCAAGTGCATCCATCCCCGGCGACGCCCTTTCGACGCCACAAGGGTGATTCCGCCTACGCATGAACGGAACTGCCGGCCCGGTCCGAGGAACCGCAGCACAGCCGGTAGAATCGCGTCCACTCTAGACCACGCCCGACTCCACCAGAAAGAGGGTTAAGGCCGGCTTAAACTTCCTTTGGAGAACCTGTGTGCAAATCGTCGGGGCGTATTGCATTCGCACCACACCCATGCAGCCGCCCATCGGGCGATTCGAGCGGGCTGTTCCGACATGAAAAAGCCCGGCGGAGCCGGGCTTTCGCGACGTTCAAGGCCTGAAGGGAGCCTCAGTAGCGGTAGTGGTCCGGCTTGAAGGGGCCGGTCTCCCGCACGCCGATATAGGCGGCCTGGTCCGGGCGCAGCTTGGTGAGCTTCACGCCGATCTTCTCCAGGTGCAGGGAGGCCACCTTCTCGTCCAGGTGCTTGGGCAGGGTGTAGACCTTGCGCTCGTACTTGCCCTGGTTGTTCCAGAGCTCGATCTGCGCCAGGGTCTGGTTGGTGAACGAGGCCGACATGACGAAGGACGGATGTCCCATGGCGTTGCCCAGGTTCACCAGGCGGCCTTCCGACAGCAGGATGATGCGGTGCCCGTCCGCGAAGGTGATCTCGTCCACCTGCGGCTTGATGTTGGTCCACTTGAGGTTCTTGAGGCCCGCCACCTGGATCTCGTTGTCGAAGTGGCCGATGTTGCACACGATGGCCCGGTCCTTCATGGCCCGCATGTGGTCGAGGGTGATCACGTCC
This sequence comes from Microvirga sp., assembly GCA_035296545.1. GTDB lineage: Bacteria > Pseudomonadota > Alphaproteobacteria > Rhizobiales > Beijerinckiaceae > Microvirga. The sequence continues at coordinate 5,068 of DATHAU010000325.1, read as the reverse complement.
TTGTTGCCGGTGGCGGTGACGAAGATGTCGGCGCGGGGAGCCGCGTCCTCCATGGTGGTGACCTCGAAGCCTTCCATGGCGGCCTGGAGGGCGCAGATCGGATCGACCTCCGACACCAGCACCCGGCAGCCGGCCTGGCGCAGGGAGGCGGCGGAGCCCTTGCCCACGTCGCCGAAGCCCGCCACCATGGCGACCTTGCCGGCCATCATCACGTCCGTGCCGCGGCGGATGCCGTCGACCAGGGACTCGCGGCAGCCGTAGAGGTTGTCGAACTTCGACTTGGTGACCGAGTCGTTGACGTTGATCGCCGGGAAGAGGAGCTTGCCCTCCTTCTCCATGATGTAGAGGCGGTGCACGCCGGTGGTGGTCTCCTCCGAGACGCCCTTGATCGACCGGGCGAGCTCGGCGAACCAGCCCTTCGGCTTCTCCGACAGGAGGCGCTGGATGAGGGCGAAGAACACCTCTTCCTCCTCCGAGCCCGGCTTGTCCAGGAAGGCCGCGTCGCCCTGCTCGGCGCGCAGGCCGAGATGGACCAGCATGGTGGCGTCGCCGCCGTCGTCCAGGATCATGTTGGGCGTTCCGCCGCCGTGCCAGTCGAACAGCCGGGCGGTGTAGTTCCAGTACTCCTCCAGGCTCTCGCCCTTGTAGGCGAAGACCGGGATGCCGGCGGCCGCAATCGCCGCTGCGGCGTGGTCCTGGGTGGAGTAGATGTTGCAGGAGACCCAGCGGATGTCGGCGCCCAGCGCCTGCAGGGTCTCGATGAGCACCGCCGTCTGGATGGTCATGTGGAGCGAGCCGGCGATGCGGGCGCCCTTCAGGGGCTGCCGCGGGCCGTATTCCTCGCGCACGGCCATGAGGCCCGGCATCTCGGTCTCGGCGATCGAGATCTCCTTGCGGCCGAATTCGGCAAGGCCGATGTCCTTTACGATGTAGTCCTGCGCCATGATGGCCTCTCCGTGCACCCGTTTGGTGGAATTGGCGCCGTGTCTACCAGAGAGCCGGCCGGGAGGCAATCAAGATATAAAGATGTCTTTATATGTTTTTCCGCGATCACTCCCCTTCGCCGAACCGGTTGGCGAGAAGGTCGTCGATGGCCTGCAGGCAGGGGGTGGCGTCCTGGCCCCGGGCCGTGACCGTGATGGTGGTGCCCTGGGCCGCCCCCAGGGTCAGGAGGCCCATGATGGAGCGCCCGCCCACGGTCTCGCCGCAGCGGGTCACGGTGACCTCGGCGTTGAAGCGCTCGACGGTCTGGACGAACTTGGCGGAGGCGCGGGCGTGCAGGCCCCGGCGGTTGACGATGGGAAGCTCCCGGACCTCGGCCCCTTCGGGCACGGGGGCGGGGGGACAATCCTCGTCGAAGGACGGGTCCATCACGGCTATTTCCCCGACAGGACGCGGGACGCGATGTTGATGTATTTGCGCCCGGCCTCCTGCGCGTGGGAGACCGCGTCGGACAGGGGCTCCTCGTCCCTGACGGAAGCCAGCTTGATGAGCATGGGCAGGTTGATGCCCGCAACCACCTCGACGGAGCCGCCGTTCATGCAGGACAGGGCCAGGTTCGAGGGGGTGCCCCCGAACATGTCGGTCAGGACCACGACCCCCTGGCCTGTGTTGACCCGGAACACGGCGGCCATGATGTCCTTGCGCCGTGTCTCCATATCATCGTCAGGCCCGATCGTGATCGTTTCGAGTTGCTCTTGGGGTCCCACGACATGCTCAAGCGCGGCCTTGAATTCCGTCGCGAGCTGCCCGTGGGTGACGAGCACCATTCCTATCATGATCTTCCAGGTCCGAACGCTCCAGGAGCGGAGCCGCTATTTTGTGCACCGCGAAGCCAAGCGCAAGAGCATCGCGACGAAAACTTCATCACAGTGTCACGACCGTGTCGCAAACACACCACTCAGCCGACCCAGGGCGATGTCCGCCGAGATTGCCCCAGCCCGCATCCGCAGGCGAGGGACCATGACGCCGCATAGAATAATGTTGCGGTCCTGATCCTCGGGATAGCGGGGCGGGTCGCCGCAGAGGTCGATCACGAGGCGGATGACGGCGGCAGGCTCGAAGGGCTGCCGCACGATGCCCAGGCCATGGATCTCCATATGGCCCGCCAGGGGCTCCACCGGACCGGCCACCAGGCGGCCGTGCCGGTTCTCCAGGCGGGTGCGGTCGTCGCTGACCAGCCGTGCGAAACGGCCCGCCTGCGCGGCGCGGAAGACGACCTCCCGCGCCAGGGTCGACTTTCCCGCGCCCGACGCGCCCCGGATCAGGAGCCCGGCCTCGCCCACGATCACGCAGCCGGCGTGAACGGTCTCGGGAGGGGTCTCAAGGCTGGTCAAGGCCCGCGCTTCCGCTGGTCCCGCCGGCCCTGGTCCCTCCTGCCCTTCGGGCTCTCCGCCGCGGCGAGGCGGATGATGAAGCGGGCTCCGAGCCGTTTCGGCTCGCCGTCCTCGTCGGGAGGGCCGAGGCGGTTCTCGGCCCGGATGGCGCCGCGATGGGCCTCGATGATCTGGCGGGAGATGGAGAGGCCGAGGCCCGAGTTCTGGCCGAAGCCCTGCTCGGGCCGGTCCGTGTAGAAGCGCTCGAAGATCCGGTCGAGGGCGTCGGGCTCGATGCCGGGGCCGCTGTCCTCCACCAGGATCTCCACCTCGGCCTTGCGCCGCCGGAGGGTGACCCGCACCGGCTGGTCCGGGGGCGAGAAGGAGCGGGCGTTGTCGATGAGGTTGTTGAAGACCTGGCCGAGGCGGCTGTCGTGGCCCAGGACCAGGAAGGCGTCCCGGCCCCTGGCGTGCTTCTCCAGGCTGAGCGTGATCGGCGGGTCGCCGTCCTGGCGGCGCTCGTTGGCCACGGACACCACCGCGTCCAGGAGGCGGGCCATGTCCACCGGCTCCGCGTCGGCCCGGGCCAGCTCCGCGTCGAGGCGCGAGGCGTCCGAGATGTCGCTGATCAGGCGGTCGAGGCGCCTCACGTCGTGCTGGATGATCGACATGAGCCGCTTCTGCGAATCCTCGCTGCGGGCGAGCGGCAGGGTCTCCACGGCGCTGCGCAGGGAGGTGAGCGGGTTCTTCAACTCGTGCGCCACGTCCGCCGCGAAGCTCTCGATGGCGTCGATGCGGTTGTAGAGGGCCCGGGTCATGTCCCTGAGGGCCCCCGACAGGTGGCCGATCTCGTCCGAGCGGGAGGTGAAGTCCGGGATCTCCTGGCGGGACTTGGTGCCCCAGCGCACCCGCTCCGCCGCTTCGGCGAGACGCCGAACCGGGCCCGCGATGGCCCCGGCGAGCAGCAGGGACAGGACGATCATCACGAAGGCCGCCACCAGGAAGACCTGGAGCAGGGCGAAGCGCTCGGACGCGATGATGGCGTCGATGTCGCCCTCCTGGGTGGAGAGCAGGAGAACGCCCTGCACCGCCCTGAAGCGCTGAACCGGCACCGCCACCGACACGATGGTCTCCCCGCGGGTATTGACGCGCACCACGCTCGCCTGCTGGCCCGAGAAGGCCTGCTGCACCTCGGGCAGGGACCTGCCGTTGGCCGGGCCGGGCTCGTCGAGAACTGGGCGCTTGGTGCGCCGGAACATCTTGCGCACGCTGTTCCAGGTGCGCTCGATCACGCTCGTGGTGTCCTCCACGTTGGCCACGGGGGGCAGGTCGAGGCGCAGGATGTCGCCGCGGGAATAGAAGCTGCGGGAATCGAGGAGCAGCGCCCCCTCGCGATCGAAGATGCGGGCTCGGGTCTTGGTGGGCGTCACCAGCCGCCGCAGCAGGGGGGCGATCCGCTCGGGACTGATGGAGAATTCCAGGGACGAGAGGTTCTCGTCGTTGAAGCGCTCCGTCTCGCCCGCCTGCATCTGCAGGAGCTTGTCCGGATCGATGGCGATGTTGTTGGTCTCCACCGTGGCGGAGCTGGCGATGGCGCCGGCGATGATCTCGCCCTGGATCAGCAGGCTCTGCACCCGCGCCTCGATGAGGCCCTCGCGGAACTGGTTGAGGTAGAGGAAGCCGACGAGAAGCGTTACCAGTCCGGCGAGGTTGAGCACGACGATGCGCCGCGTCAGGCTCGACGAGGCGCGTTGCGTCAGCATCCGGCCGAACAGCTTCAGCCGGGCAAGGATGCCGCCGGGGGCCGGCGGATCGTCGACCGCCGCCTCGGCGTGGATGGGATCAGCCTTCATGCCATTCATCGGGGCGCGATCCGCACGGCCGGATCATGCCTCTCTTTCCCGCTGTTGCGCGCTCGACGCAGGCCTGAACCATGCCGGCCTGAATCAGGCGGACCCGAACCGCTCGCCGGCCCCGCCAAGCAGGGCTTGTCAGGGACGCCCGTCGGGGCGTCAGGCCTCCTTGAAGCGATAGCCGACGCCGTAAAGGGTCTCGATCATTTCGAAGCTCTGGTCAACCGCCTTGAACTTCTTGCGCAGGCGCTTGATGTGGCTGTCGATGGTGCGGTCGTCCACGTAGACCTGATCGTCATAGGCCGCATCCATGAGGGCGTTGCGGCTTTTCACCACCCCGGGACGGGTGGCGAGCGCCTGCAGGATGAGGAATTCGGTGACCGTGAGGGTCACCCCCTCGCCCTTCCAGGTGCAGGCATGGCGCTCCGGGTCCATCTTGAGCTGGCCGCGCTCCAGGGCCTTCGGGTCCGCCTCCCGGGGAACGGTCTGGTCCTTGGGGGCGAAGCGGCGCAGGACCGCCTTGACCCGCTCCACGAGAAGGCGCTGGGAGAAGGGTTTGCGGATGAAGTCGTCCGCGCCCATCTTGAGGCCGAACAATTCGTCGATCTCCTCGTCCTTCGAGGTGAGGAAGATCACCGGCAGGTCGGATTTCTGGCGCAGGCGGCGCAAGAGCTCCATTCCGTCCATGCGCGGCATCTTGATGTCGAAGATGGCAAGATCCGGCGGCGCGTGCTTCAGGCCGTCCAGGGCGGAGGCCCCGTCCGTATAGGTCTGAATGCGGTACCCTTCCGCCTCGAGGGCGATGGAGACGGAGGTCAGGATATTGCGATCGTCATCGACAAGGGCGATCGTTGGCATGAACTCTTCCTTGGCTGAACACAAACAGGGTCGGCTTGCAGG
>DATHAU010000324.1:0-8635 GCA_035296545.1 Microvirga sp. | reverse complement strand
CACTCCCATGAGTCAGCTCCCGTCTTTGCCGGGCCGCTCTTTTTCGCGCACCGGACTCACCGCGCCGAGACGCGCTCTAGCACCTCAGCCCCTCCATGGGGCGCATGCTGTCATCCGGCAGGAGGAAGGACATGTAGGTGGCGAAGTTGTTGGGCCGCCAGGTCTTCAGGTACTGCCGCATGTCCGACGCGGGAAGCGGCGGGCTGAACAGATAGCCTTGCGCCTCGTCGCAGCCGTAGTCCTTCAACTGCTGGAGCTGCTCGATCGTCTCGACGCCTTCGGCGACGGTGGCGACGCCGAGGCCCGAGCCCAGCCCGATCACCGCCTTGACGATGGCGGTGGAGCGGTCGCTCTCGCCGAGATCCCGCACGAAGGACCGGTCGATCTTGAGCTTGTCGAACGGAAAGGCCCGAAGGTAGCTCAAGGAGGAATAGCCCGTTCCGAAATCGTCCATGGCGATCTGGATGCCGAGGCCGCGCAACTGGTGCAGGGTCGATATGGTCTTCTCGTTGCAGATGAGAAGCATGGACTCGGTGATCTCGAGCTCCAGCCGGTGGGGCGCGAGCCCCGCCTTGTTCAGGGCGGAGCCGACGCTGCTCACGAGATGGTCGCTGTTGAACTGGGCGGGCGAGAGGTTGACCGCGACCCGCACGTCCTCGGGCCACTTGGCGGCCTCCGCGCAGGCCTGCTGCAGAACCCACTCGCCGATGCCTTCGATGAGGCCGCTTCGCTCCGCCAGGGGCACGAACTCCGCGGGCGAGATATGGCCGCGGATCGGATGAGGCCAGCGCACCAGGGCCTCGCATCCGCTGATCCGGGCCGCCCGGATATTCACCATCGGCTGGAAGTCGAGCTCGAACAACCCAGCGGAAAACGCACGCCGCAGGTCACGTTCCGTTACTTGGAGAGCCTGCGCGTGAACGTTCATCTGCGGCTTCTCGGGCCGGGGACCGGCATGGCGGCCGGCGCGCTCGCCCGGCGCGTTGCGTCAGACGCGCCGCCGCCCTGCGGGGGTTCGCCCCTGCCAGGAACCGCGTCGCCTCTGCCAATCATCCACGCCATGGAACGCCCCGATCGCAAGCCGGCCTTTGCCGTGCTCTTTCTCGTTTGAGACTATCAGCCTAAGCGGGCGGGCCGTTTTCGTCTCGGCCTGAGGCGTCAAAAAGGTTTGCTTGAAATGCACCGTTCCACCGCCGTCCTCACATCTGCGTGAGCCGGACATCCCCGATGCGCGCCGGCGAAACGCAATGCCGGGACAGCCCTGCCGCTGCGTCATCCGGGTATCGCAGAAGCCGAAAGATTGTCGTCCGTCCGCGGCAAGATCCGTTCGGCGCCTGCAGCAATGGGAAGGATCCTGACTGCGTTCGGTGCAAAGACGTCATACGCAGGCGTCCAAGCAACCGGGGAGCGGCGCTGATATGATCCACCGACGGTGAGGTTGGATCGCGAGCACGTCTGCCTCAGGGGGCGGTTCTTCGATCAGGATCCTTGCCGGTGGAAGGAAAGCGCTTCGATGGAGCGCTCAGCAGCCGAAGGGAAAGAAGCGGATGTACAATTTCGTCCAGCCCGAGGGGGAGAAGTACTACAAGATCGGAGACCTCGCCAGCAAACTCGGGACCACTCAACGGGCGCTCCGCTTCTACGAGAAGAAAGGCCTCATCTCGTCGAAGCGGCAGGGCCTGCACCGGCTGTACACGGCGCGCGACCGGAGCCGGCTGGAGGTCATCCTCAAGGCCAAGCAGCTGGGCTTCACCCTCGCGGAAATCCGCGACATGATCTCCGATCAGGCGAACGAGCCGCAATTCTCCCCGTCCCTGCATATCATCGACGAGCAGATCTCCATGCTGAATCGCAGGTTGGCGGAGACCGAAGCCGCGATCACGGAGCTGGAGGGCATCCGCGTCCGCATCGCCGGTTAGGGCGTGCCTCCCGTGAGCGCCAGCCCGCCGCCCGTGAGCGCCGACGTTGCGGCCGCTTCACCGGCCGCGAGTCGCGCAGCCGTCGCAGGTTCCCTGCAGTTCGACGGCGCCGTGGACGTGGAAGCGCTCGGAATACAGCGCCTGTTCGAGAGCCGAGTACGATCTCTCGCGCACGGATCCGCATTCCGTGCAGATGAGCATCACGGGCACGGCCTCATCCGAAGGTTCGTCGCGCACCGCCACGTAGGTGTTCTGGGTGGCCAGGCGCCTGACGATCCCAAGCTGCACGAACAGGGCGAGCGGACGGTAGACCGAAGCGGGAGAGAGGACTTCGCCAGGGCGTCCGAGGCGCTCCATCAGCTCGTAGGCTCCGACCGGCCGGTCGCAGGCGATCAGCTCCTTCAGCACCCGGCGTCGGCCGGGGGTGAGCTTCACCTTCATGTCTTCGCAGAGCCTTTCGGCGTATCGAAGCAGATCTGCGTCGGTCCGGCGGGGGCGACGCAACGCGAACCTCAGCTCACAGTGAATCACATTGGTCACCTGGATCTCCCGATACTCTCGGCCGAAGCCCATTTGCGTAAAGCGCACAGTTTACCGAGGATAAGCACGATACAACGTAACGGAATTGTCTCTGCTCAACCCAATAACAAAGAGCATAGCGCTGCAAAAAGAGATCGGCTCGGCTCAGGGCGTAATATCAATCAGCCGTAGACGTACTAAGTTTAGCTCGATCGGCCGGCCAAGCTTCCCGGAAGTACCTATGTATACGCTATATAATAGCAAGATGAGCTTCAGATATTGGCGGGAAGCATTGTTTCAGTTGTGGCGAAGTGCGCCGCGTGCGCTTTCTGCAAATTGAAAGAGCGTGTCGGGCCGAGACTGGACACCTCAAATCGAAGTATTCTGCAATCGTGAAAGCTTAAACACGCTACGACAGCCCGTAAGGGAAACCGCTGCACGATCAGGACCACGGCCTCGCAGAAGGCCACCTGTCCAAAGCCAGCCGGATCTCTGACGGGGTGGGGGCAAAAACAACGAAGTCAGACGTGTAGGGCATCACAGGTCGGTACGGACGGTAAGGGGCAGTAACATCCGTTCGTGGAGGCGAGGTGAAAAAGGGAAAACAAACATCCCGGCACCTCGTCTCCTCCACCGAGCCTTTCCTCCACCAAACCTTTCCTCCGCCGATCGCACCTCCAGGCATCTCCCATCGTTGCGCCCTTCGGGGCCGGTGAAGCAGGCCGCTCCGCGCAGGCCGCAGCTCGAACGACCGGCCCGGCGACGAGCCCTGCCGGGATGGCCGAAGCGGCCACACGCTCCCTTTCCTCGCCAGGCATGTCGCTCGAACCGTTCGGCCGGAAACGGCGATCGTTCGTCGAGGCGGGAAGGAGACCTGAGACGACACGAGCGAAACCGCGCGGGAGCGTGCGCGATTCTCCACCGCCGCGAGGATCCCGGAGACCTTTGCAGGAGGCGTTCAACCGGGCTCCGTTGCTCGCGACCCGAATGCCGTCGAGCCTCACATGGGCCGTGCTGGCGTTCGGGATGGTCCCGATGGTCTCGTCGTTCTGCGATCAGGGAGGCCGTCGCCCGGTGCCGAACCTGCGAACACAGGCCGGCCATCAAGGCCGTTCCCGGCATGCTGGTCAGGACGACGCCGCCGGGGAAAGGGTTTTCGCCGAGGGGGTCGATGTTTGGCGCGTAACGCCTTGCCGTCCGGCCGGATGCGGCCTGCCGGGCGGCTCGCCGCCTGGGACAGGAGCCTGGTTCCGCGCGCCGGATCCGGATTCGGCAACGGCGCTGTTGATGCCGACGAGGGCGCTGATACGATGTTCATGCTCGGCCCTGACGGCGTGAACGCGAACCCTCGGTCCGAGCCCACATGACAGGGATCAGCGTCATGACCGGTTATCCCCTCATCTCCCTGGAGGAGTATCGAAAATGCTTTCTCGGCTACAACATCCTGGGCTGCGCGGTGCGGAGCCGGGACGTGTTGTGCTTCGTCGCCCAGGAGGACTACACGCAATGGCCGGAGGAGGTGGACGACGGCGATGAGATGGAGCTGAAGAAGCGTTTCATTCCCTATATCCGCACCAAGCCGAAGGGGCAGCAATGGAGCGCTGCGGCGCTCACCGGGTTCGACGGGATTCTGGTGGGCTACAGCCCTGTCCCTCCCAAGCCCCAGGTCATCGTGTCCGGCGTGCGGGGCGGGGTTTATGCCACGGGATCGGGCGAGTCCTCTCTCGAGAGCATTCCGCTTGCGGACGAGAACGGCCCCAAGCGGGGAGCCGTTCTCAAGCTGAAGACGATCGGCGAGCATCTCTATGTATGCGGCAACGGCCGGAGCGTCGGGCGTCGCATGGGCAGGGATCGATGGATCGGCTTCTCGCACATGATCCCTGAGGCGGCCAGGGGAGTTCGTGAGGGCTTCGACGACATCGACGGGTTCGCCGAGGATGACGTCTACGCGGTCGGCGGAGAGGGAGACGTCTGGCGCTTCGACGGGACGCGCTGGCGCCCGTGCAGGTTTCCATCCGATCTGCTGCTGGGATGCGTTTGCTGCGCCGGCGACGGCCATGTCTATGTCGGCGCCTCGATGGGAACCGTCTTCAGGGGCCGCGGCGACGACTGGACCGTGATCCACGAGGGCAACCTGTCGATTCCCTTCAAGGACATGGTGTGGCACGAGGGCGAAGTCTGGTGCACCAATGATCACGGCCTCTGGACCATCAGGGATGGGGCGCTCCAGGAGGCCGCCGTGGGCTCCGACGTGAAGATCTGCTCGGGCAACCTGTCCAGCCGCGACGGCGTCCTTCTGCTCGCCGGCCACGGGGGCGCCGCGTTCAGGCAGGACGGCGCATGGTCGGTCATTTTCCACACTCTGCTCATGCCGGATGATGATTGAAGGAGCCTGCATGAGGACGCGCCTGCCTGCTGCGGGTGTTGGGCAAACCAGCCTTTCGCGCGCGCATGATTTCAGGCGGGCCGCGCCATGGTGAAGAATTCGTGACTGGCAAACCGATAGTGCGTTGGCAGCCGAGCAGGCGCTGGGAATAAATGTAAAGTGCGGGTGTTGCACGGCATGGTTGCGTACGCCGTGCTTCTCAAAAACAGGGCGCTCGGCTGCGACGCCGAAGCCGCCCTGTTGACATCGAACATTTTTAGCATGCCCACCGTGCTGTCTTCGCCTCGGGTGAAGCAGACGAAGGGCGCTACCATGGTTGGGCAGGAATGAAAGAGTTGCACCGGTACATCAAGAGCAAGGCTCCTCCCGACTTCATGAAAGATCTGCACGACGGAGCAAAGGAATCCCTGTCCTTTCCTGACGCAAGGTAAGTTCTGGCGCGATCAAAGCTGCCGCTGGCGCTGCCCCTTGCTCGGAAGGGAAAACTCTCGGTCCAAGTTGGCTGATTCGCTCCTGGCGCCATGTCGCGTGTGCTGCGTCCGTTGCCATAGCCTGTGGGCACGGGCCTGCTCATGAGCGAACGCGTTCTATGCCGTCGAGCAATTCTGCTCGTTCAAGTTGCCGGGAGAAAATCGAGCCATTCAAACCTGCCGATGCATGCGCCATCCGAACGATCCCCCATCGCTCTCATTCCATCGACCCCTTCACGACCACGAGACCTCCCATGAAGAAGACAGCTCAGAACAAGGTGGCGCACGCTTCGGCCGTTCTGCGCCAGGTTGCGGAAAGCATCGCAGCCGGAGCGACGATCTCCGATGCGATCCGGTGCGCCAGCATCAGCGAGGAGGTCTTTCTTCATTGGCGGGCTCAATACGGCTGTTTCGAACTCGATCAGATCGACCGCATCAAGGAAATGGAGGCCGAGAACGGAATGCTGCAGAAAACAGCCCATGACCTGTCCCGGCGGATGCTGCGAACCGAGCCGGGCGAGGCAGGGCCGAGCCGCCCTCGAGCAGGTCTCATGAGGCGGCTGGAGATTCCCGACGGCGTGGTGTCGATCGATCGCTCCGAAGCCGGGGTGACGGACGGAGCCAAGAAGGCGCAGGGCATTCCTCAGGATCTCGTCAAGTATCTTGAGAGCCTGAGGATGGAGAACCACAGACTACGCCAGACGGTCGCCAATCTCACGCTGCAAAAGCTGATCCGGGGGATGGCCGTTCAGGATTGAGCCTGTCTGCTTGCGAACGGCGAGAGGGCTCCGGTGTTTCCGTCACTGCCCGGGCCAGGAAACGTCCGCTTGCAATCGCCGCCAACCGTGACGGCAGCCCGGCCGACGGAAGGCAGCTTCCCGGATCAGTGCCTCAGGTCCGACGGCGAGGCCTGGTAGTGCCTGCGGAAGGATCGGTTGAAGGCGGTGATGTCGCCGAAGCCGCATTCATACGCGATGGTGCTGATGCTGATGTGGGACAGCCGCGGGTCCTGGAGCATGCGATGGGCCCGCGCCAGCCGCCCCGTCCGCACGAACTCCGTGAAGCTGGTTCCCTCCATCTCGAAGAGCTTCTGCACGTAGCGGGGGGAGACCCGATGGCGCAGGGCGATGCCGTCCAGGGACAGGTTCGGCTCCGTCAGGCGGGCGGAGATGTCCTCCTTGATGGCGCGCAGGCGGGCGGCGCGCAAACCTCTCTCCTTCGCCACCTCGGCCATGTCCCGCGACGCGCCCAGCGCCAGGGCGGCGAGATCGTAGATGTGGGTCACCACGATGTGCTGCAAATCGGGGGTGGCGATCGCCTGCTGGTCTTCCAGAACGTTCAGGTAGTCGAACAAGGACTGCAACGCGCCGCCGATATCGGGCAGCATGCGCCCGTAGGTGTCGCTCAGACCTGGCACGAGGGCCTGGAGCACGGGGCGGGACAAGCGAACCAGAGTGGTTGCTTTCGCCCCTTGGGGCAATGTGACCGTGACGGGGTCCGTCCAAGAGACCACCATGGCGTCCCCGGGGCCCAGGGTGCTTTCGCGGTTGAGTTGCCTCACCAGAACCGGATCCACATTCCTGATGATGCCGATGCTGTCGTCGTTGTTGGCCACGAGGGCTGCCGAAGCGTCGAACTCCGCGGGCGTGCACATTCCGGACATGAGTTTCAGCCCCGGCAGGCTGCGCAACTGAACGTCCGACCGGAACTGCTCCTGGCCGAGCGGTTCGATGTCGAGCCGAAACAGGAGTCGACCGAACTCCTCGCGCCATTTGGCGATCCGGTCTTTGGCGGGGAATTGGTCGGTCGACAGGCGGAGAACCTGGTGCTCGGGGGTCAATCTCTTGGTTTCCGTAACGTCAGTATTCGAAAGCAGACATCGTGCGCGACGTCAGTATTCCGAACGCTGAATTCAGGAAAGTGGAGATTCAATGCTGTGCGCGTACAGCAAATCTATCGTGCGCCGAAGTACAAGACCGGCAGGGTAATGGGACTAAGATCGTTGAATTCCGAGTTGTCGGGAAACGCAGACCGTTCTGCGCCCAACCCGGGATAAGAAGGGAGATGTCCATGACAAAAGCTCTGGTCGTTATGGTGACTGCGCTGTCATTCGGGTTTGCAGGGGCCGCGCTCGCGGCAGGCGCTGCATCCAAGAGCGGCGGCTCAAACGCCTCTTCGTCGAAAGCCGCCTCGTCGTCGAAGGCCTCCTCTCAAGGCAGCCCTGCTGCGTCGAAGGGTGCTGCCAAGGGCGCCCTCAATGCGAACGGCCCAAGCCTCAACGGCTTCGACGGCGAACTGGTGGTCTTCGCGAAAAGCGACCGCGTCATCCTGCAAGGCGAGCCGAGCCCGGCGCGCTAAAGCGATCTGCCCGGGAAAGCGGATCTGAGACACGCTCCTGATGTGGTTTCGCTGCCTGGCGTTAGGTCTTGCCGCGTTGCTGTCATCGGGAGCGAAGGCCCAGGAGTCGGGCCTTGTCGCGTCACGGGGCGAACTGCATCTTCGCCTCGACGACGGACGGGTTCTGCGCGGGACCGCTCTTGCGGGAGCAACGCTCCTCATCGGCCAGGACGGGTCGGCTCGCAGCGTCCGCGTCGATCGGGTCGACGTCGACCATGCGGGCGGTTCGCCCCTGCTGCTCTACACGCTTTCCGTTGCGGGCTCTTCTCCCTCCGAGCGACGCTTCCTGTGCCGCTCGGACCTCGATGGCCGACGAGCGGCCATTGCGATCGCCGCCGAGAACGGCGCGGTCCGCTTCACCTGCACCAGCGGCGCAGAAGGAAAATGCGCGTTGCTGGGGTACGTGCCGTGGGATGCGCAGACATCCCCTCCGATGCGCGCCCTCCATCGGGCCTGCGTTCATCTCATCCGCGCGGATTACGGCGGCGACGGCCAGCCTGCGACGCAGGACGGCGCCCTGATCCATGTCTACGACCGGTTCGGGATCCGCCGGTTCCGGCAGGTCAGCGGAATGCGCTTCGAGGCGGCCTGGTCGGCCGATGGCGCCGTTTGCGTCGCGCGCACGAGAAACCCACGGCTTGCCGACCTCGCGACGCTGGCGAAGCGCTACCCCGGTCTTGCCGTGGGGCCGCGACGATGCAGCGAGGCGCTCATGCGCCGACGAGAGGATGCGATCCTTTTCAACTTCTCCCGAGCCGCCGGGGGCGGTCCGATCCGGTCTGAAACGATGCGCCCGACCGATGGGCAGGGGCGGCGTTCATCCGGGAAGAACTCACAGGCCGGCCATTCCCGGGCGGGCGGGAGCGCGGCGCGTCCGGCGGGGCAGGGCCATCAGAGCGGCGCATTGCTCCCGCATCCCGCAACCTGACCGGGCCCGGCTGACA
>DATHAU010000323.1:0-2643 GCA_035296545.1 Microvirga sp. | reverse complement strand
ACGACGCGAGGCGTCGCGCGGGCGCTTGCCTCAACACACGGCCATGGAAACGTTTCTCGCCAACGTCTCGGGCCTGCTTGGAAGGGGTTCTGTCTCGCGCAGGTTGGCGCGACGGGCTCTCCTCCCCTCATCTGAGGCTTGCCTGAGATGCGCGTCATGATGCGCAAGTCGGCGCTGAGCGAGCTCTCCTCCCCACAAGGGGGAGGGAAGAGGCTCGCGTGTCATCCCGGGGCCGCGCAGCGGAGCCCGGGATCCATAACCGCTGACAGCGCAGGATGAGGCGCAGCGGATGCCGCCCTTCCAACTATGGTCCAGTTTATGGATCCCCGCCTGCGCGGGGATGACGGTCGAGGGTGTCACCACGGGGAGGGGACTCCCTCCCTGGCGGGCTCACGCCCGCGACCGCTCCGGCCGGGAACGACGCGGACGGGGTGAAGAAACCTACTCCGCCGCCATCACCCGGTAGCGCGCCGGGTCGTAGTTGAGGATCGGGCCAAGCCAGCGCTCCGCCTCTGCGACACTCATGCCCTTGCGCGCCGCGTAATCCTCCACCTGGTCGCGCTCCACCTTGGCGACGCCGAAATAATAGGATTCCGGGTGGGACAGGTAGAGGCCCGACACGGAGGAGCCCGGCCACATGGCGTAGGATTCGGTCAGCCGCACGCCGATGCGGCGCTCCGCTTCGAGGAGGCTGAACAGGGACGCCTTCTCCGTATGGTCGGGCTGCGCCGGATAGCCGGGAGCCGGACGGATGCCCGCGTATTCCTCGCCGATCAGTCCCTCCGCGCCCAGGTTCTCGTCCGGCGCATAGGCCCAGAACTCCTTGCGGACGCGCTCGTGCATGCGCTCGGCAAAAGCCTCCGCCAGGCGGTCGGCGAGCGCCTTCACCAGGATCGAGCGGTAATCGTCGTTCGCCCGCTCGAAGCGTTCGGCGATGCGCACCTCCTCGATGCCCGAGGTGACCACGAAGCCGCCGATCCAGTCGGGCCTGCCGCTCTCGACGGTAGCCACGAAATCGGAAAGGCAGAGGTTGGGTTTGCCGTCACGCTTCAGGAGCTGCTGGCGCAGGCCGTAGAAGGTGGCGAGTTCGTCCCGGCGGCTCTCGCCGGTGAAGAGGCGGATGTCGTCGCCGACCGCGTTGGCGGGCCAGAAGCCGATCACGGCCTTGGGGTTGAACCAGCGCTCGTCCACGAGCTGCTTCAGCATGGCCTGGGCGTCGTCCCAGAGCGGACGCGCCGCTTCCCCCTGCTTCTCGTCGGTGAGGATCGCCGGAAAGCGTCCCTTCAGGTCCCAGGTCTGGAAGAACGGCGTCCAGTCGATATAGGGCACCAGCTCGCCCACATCGTAGCTGCGGAAGACGCGCGCGCCCGTGAAGGTGGGCTTCGGCGGCTGGTAGGAGGACCAGTCGAGCTTCAGCCTGTTGGCGCGGGCCTTGTCGATGGGCAGGCGCTGCTTGTCCGCCTCGGAGCGGGCATGGGCGTCCGCCACCCTGCGGTACTCGGCGCGGACGGTTTCCACATAGCCGTCCTTCATGTCGGGCGACAGGAGCGACGACACCACGCCGACCGCGCGGCTCGCATCCGTCACGTAGACGGCCTGCCCCTTCCCGTAGTTCGGGTGGATCTTCACCGCCGTATGAACCCGGCTCGTGGTGGCGCCGCCGATGAGAAGCGGGATGTCGAAGCCCTCGCGCTCCATTTCGCTCGCCACATGCACCATCTCGTCGAGGGAGGGCGTGATGAGGCCCGACAGTCCGATGATGTCCACCTGCTCCCGACGCGCCGTGTCCAGGATCTTCTGGGCCGGCACCATCACGCCGAGATCGATGACCTCGTAGTTGTTGCAGGCGAGGACCACGCCGACGATGTTCTTGCCGATGTCGTGCACGTCGCCCTTCACCGTGGCCATCAGCACCTTGCCGGCGGTGGACCGCTCCGTGGAGCCGGTGGCCGCCTTTTCCGCCTCCATGAACGGCATCAGGTAGGCCACGGCCTGCTTCATCACGCGCGCCGACTTCACCACCTGGGGCAGGAACATCTTTCCCGCGCCGAAGAGATCGCCGACCACGTTCATGCCCGCCATGAGCGGGCCTTCGATCACGTGCAGCGGACGCTCCACATTCTGCCGGGCTGCTTCCGTGTCCTGCTCGATGAACTCGGTGATGCCGTTGACGAGGGCGTGTTCCAGCCGCTTCTCCACGGGCCAGGAGCGCCATTCGAGATCGGCGGCCTTCGGGGCTCCCGATCCGTCGCCCTTGAAGCGGGGCGCGGCCTGCAGCAGCCGCTCGGTTCCATCGGGAGTCCGGTTGAGGATCACGTCCTCGCAGAGCTCCCGCAGCTCGGGGTCGATCTCGTCATAGACCGCGAGCTGCCCCGCATTCACGATGCCCATGTCCATGCCGGCCTTGATGGCATGGTAGAGGAAGACCGAGTGCATGGCCTCGCGCACGGGCTCGTTGCCCCGGAACGAGAACGAGAGGTTCGACACGCCGCCGGAGATATGGGCGTGCGGGAGCGTCTCGCGGATGATGCGCGCCGCCTCGATGAAGGCGACGCCGTAGCCGTTATGCTCCTCGATGCCGGTGGCCACCGCGAACACGTTGGGATCGAAGATGATGTCCTCCGGCGGGAAGCCCACCTGCTC
>DATHAU010000322.1:0-4337 GCA_035296545.1 Microvirga sp. | reverse complement strand
CGTGACCGGTTCGCTCATCGCTGGAGTCCGTACTCGAAGGCGCTCGTCGCCTTGCCGTGGAAGGAGAGCTTGCGGTCGTATTCCAGCGGGTCCTTGGGCTTCACCAGCGCGCCCGGCGGCACGTTGAGCCAGTCCACGAGGCGGGTGAGCATGAACCGCATGGCGGAGCCGCGGCACAGGATCGGCAGGGCCCTGATCTCGCGCGGGTCGAGCCGCCGCACCGCCTGATAGCCCGCCAGCATCGCCCTTCCCTTGGTGAGGTTGAACGAGCCGTCGGCCTCGAAGCACCAGGCGTTGAGGCAGATCGCCACGTCGTACGCGAAGGCGTCCGTGCAGGCGAAGTAGAAGTCGATGAGCCCGGACACCTCCGGGCCGATGAAGAACACGTTGTCGGTGAAGAGATCCGCGTGGATCACCCCGGAGGGCAGGCCCCGCGGCCATGCCTCGGTCAGGAAGGCGAGTTCGCGCCGAGTGCGCTCCGAGAGGCCTGCGGCGACCCGGTCGGCCTGCCCTTCGGCTTGGGCGAACAGGGGAGCCCAGGCGTCGAGCGACAGGGCGTTGGGGCGGCTCATGGGAAAGCCCTCCCCGGCCAGGTGCAGCTTCGCCAGGGCCCCGCCCAGCGCCCCGCAATGCCCGGCCGTGGGGCGGCGGATGGCGATGCCGTCGAGGAACGTGATGATGGCGGCGGGCCGCCCGGCCACCCTTCCCAGGGGCTCGCCCCGGCGGTTGCTCACGGGGAGCGGGCAGTTGAGGCCCCTCCCGGCCAGGTGCTGCATCAGGCCGAGGAAGAACGGCAGGTCCGCCTCCCTGACCCGCTTCTCGTAAAGGGTGAGGATGTAGGAGCCGCGCGTGGTGTGGAGGAAGTAGTTGGTGTTCTCCACCCCCTCGGCGATGCCCTTGTAGGACAGGACCGTGCCGATGTCGTAGGTGTCGAGGAAACAGGAGAGCTCTTCGTCGGCCACTTCCGTATAGACTGCCACGCCCTACTCCGCTGCCTGCCCGCGCAATTCGCGCGGCAGGGGAAAGAACACGCTCTCGTCCGCCGTGGACACGCTCTCCACCTGCACCTCGTAGCGCGCCGCGAAGGCGTCGATGATCTCCTCCACGAGAACCTCCGGGGCGGAGGCCCCCGCGGTGACCCCGAGGCTGCGGATGTCGCCGAACAGGGACCAGTCGATGTCCTCCGAGCGCAGGATCAGCCGGACCAGGGGGCAGCCCTCCCGCTCGGCCACCTCGCGCAGGCGCTGGGAGTTGGAGGAGTTGGGCGAGCCCACCACCACCATGGCGTCCACCTGGGGAGCCACCCGCTTGACCGCGCCCTGCCGGTTGGTGGTGGCGTAGCAGATGTCCTCCTTGTGCGGCCCGACGATGGCGGGAAAGCGCGCCCGGAGGGCGTCCACCATGCTCTGGGTGTCGTCCACCGACAGGGTCGTCTGCGTCACGAAGGCCAGGTTGTCGGGATCGGCGGGCCGGAACCGGGCGATGTCGTCCGGGGTCTCCACCAGGGTCGCGGCCCCGGGCGGCAGCTGGCCCATGGTGCCCACCACCTCCGGGTGGCCCGCATGGCCGATCAGCACGATATGGCGGCCGCGCTTGTGATGGACCTGCGCCTCCCGGTGCACCTTGGTGACCAGGGGACAGGTGGCGTCGATGGCGAGCAGGTTGCGGCGCAGGGCGGCCTCGGGAACCGACTTGGGCACCCCGTGGGCCGAGAAGATCACGGGCGCGCCCGTGTCCGGCACCTCGTCGAGCTCGCGCACGAAGACCGCGCCTTTGCGCCTGAGGCCTTCCACCACGTATTTGTTGTGCACGATCTCGTGGCGCACATAGACCGGCGCCCCGTGGATCGCCAGCGCCTTCTCGACCGCGTCGATGGCGCGAACCACCCCGGCGCAGAAGCCGCGCGGGGCGCAGAGCAGGATGTGGAGGGGCGGCTTCGTCATGATGCGGCGATGTGGCGAGAGCGGGGCCTTCCTGTCAAGCGGGAGCGACGCTTATTCGCGCAAGGGCGGAACCCGGTCTCCGGAAACCCCATCACGCGCGCCCTGCGTGCCGTATCGCACGAGGCCGAAAAACCCCCGGTCAAGAATCGCTCGCTCTTCCGGAAAAGACTCCCTAGAAAGGGCCGTCCAAATCACCTCCCCGGTCAAGCGATGGCGAATGCGGCCTCCCATGTGAGTTTCCTCCCTCCGATCCTGACCTTCTGCGGGGCGGCGGCCGTCGCCGTGCCGGTGTTCCGGTTCATGGGCCTGAGCGCGGTTCTCGGCTACCTGGCGGCGGGCGTCGCCATCGGTCCCTCCGGCTTCGGGCTGGTGGGCGACCCAGAGGCCATCGCCACGGTGGCCGAACTCGGCGTGGTGCTTCTGCTGTTCATCATCGGGCTGGAGCTCAAGCTGTCCCATCTCTGGTCCATGAAGCGGGACATCTTCGGGCTCGGCTTCGCGCAGCTGGGGATCACCACCCTGTGCCTCGGCGGCGCGGCGCTGGCCCTGGGGCTCCCCCCGAACGCCGCCTTCGTGGTCGGCGTCGCCATCGCGCTCTCGGCCACGGCCATCGCCCTTCAGATGCTGGGCGAACGCAACGACCTGCAAACCCCTTACGGCCAGCGCTCCTTCGCCATCCTGCTGTTCCAGGACCTGTCGGTGGTTCCCGTCCTGGCGATCCTGCCCCTGCTGGCCTCCGGCGGGGCGGAGCAGGCCTCGCTGACGGACAGGCTCTTCACCATGGGCGAGGCCGTGGCCGCCGTCGTGGCCGTCGTCCTGGTGGGCCGCTACGGCCTCAACCCGTTCTTCCGCATCCTCGCCCGCACCGGCGCCCGGGAGGTGATGACCGCATCCGCCCTTCTGGTGGTGCTCGGCGCGGCCCTGCTCATGGAGGAGGTGGGCCTCTCCATGGCCATGGGGGCGTTCCTGGCCGGCCTGCTGCTCGCCGAGTCCAACTTCCGGCACCAGCTCGAAGCGGACATCGAGCCCTTCCGCGGCATGCTGCTCGGCCTGTTCTTCATGAGCGTGGGCATGTCCATCGACCTGGCCCTGGTGCGCCAGCAATGGGCGATGCTCGCCCTTGCGGCCCCGGCGGTGATCCTGGGCAAGACCCTGCTCATCGCGCTCCTGTGCCGGCTGTTCGGATCGACCTGGCGGGACAGCCTGCGCTCGGGCGCGCTCCTGTGCACCGCCGGAGAGTTCGCCTTCGTGCTTCTCCCCGTCGCCGCCGGCCTGGGCCTGATGCCTCCGGAGATATCGCAGCCCGTCACGGCGCTCGCCGCCCTGACCATGCTGCTGGGCCCCATCATGTCGACGCTCATCGAGAAGAGCCTGAAGGCCAGGCCGGAAGCCCCGTCCCATCCCGAGCTCGAAGGCCAGATCGGCCAGGAGGGCGAGTTGTCGAGCCGCGTCATCGTCATCGGCTTCGGACGCTTCGGGCAGATCGTCAACCAGGTCCTGCTGGCCCGGGACATCGAGGCCACGGTGATCGAGACCAACGTGGAGCGCATCCGGGACGCCGCCCGCTTCGGCCTCAAGATCTATTACGGCGACGGAACCCGCCTCGACGTGCTGCGGGCCGCCGGAGCCGAGAAGGCCGAGATGATCTGCGTGTGCACGGACGATCCCGCCGTGACCGCCAGGATCGTCGAGATCATCCATGAGAACTTCCGCAACGCCCGCAGCTTCGTCAGGGCCTTCGACCGCATCCATGCGGTCGAGCTCATGAAGCTGGAGGTGGATTATCAGCTCAGGGAGGCCTTCGAGTCCGCCATCGTGTTCGGCCGCGCCGCGCTGGAAGAGCTGGGCGCGGACCCGGAAACCGCCGCCGCCGCCGCCAACGACGTGCGCAAGCGCGACATCGCCCGCCTGGTCCTTCAGAAGGACGGCGGCGCCATGGGCGGCGCGGAGCTGGTGGTGGGCGCCAGGATCGCCCCCGAGCCCCTCACCGCGCCCGCCGGGAAGGCCAAGGCGCTGAGCCCGGAGACCCGGGACCTCCTCGGCGAGGGAGCGCTCTGATGGACGCCGTGGCGGCGAAGGAGGCCGAGGAGCAGGCCGCGACGCCGCGCTTCGTCACGGGCTCGCCCATGCGCCACGTGCTCGTCATGACGGGCACGGCCACGGCGGGCCTCATCGCCATCTTCGTCGTCGACCTGGTGTCGCTTCTCTACATCTCCTGGCTGCGGGACCCGAGCCTGACCGCGGGGGTGGGGCTCGCCACCGTGCTGATGTTCCTCACGGTGTCGATCAACGTGGGCCTGATGATCCCCATCGGCGCCCTGGTGTCCCGCGCCCTCGGGGCGCGCCGGCGGGACGACGCGCGCCGCCTCGCCACGTCGGGCTGCCTTCTCATGG
>DATHAU010000321.1:0-5406 GCA_035296545.1 Microvirga sp. | reverse complement strand
CGCTCCACGTCGAAGAAGGCCGGCACCTCGCCCAGCATGCGCTTGACCAGCACGTAGAAGGAGGCGTCCGCCCCCTCGAAGGCGAAGCCCTGGGCCTCCCTGCGCTTCACCTCGTCGAGCACGCGCCCGATGCGCGGATCGCCCCGTTCGAGTTCGAAGCCGCAGCGCTTCAGCTCCGCCAGGATGTTGGACTGCCCGCCCTGGTCCGACACCAGGACCCTGCGGGCGTTGCCGACGACCTCCGGCTCCACATGCTCGTAGGTGCGCGGGTCCTTGAGCACCGCGGAGGCATGGATGCCCGCTTTGGTGGCGAAGGCGCTCGCGCCCACGAAGGGCGCGTGGCGGTTCGGCTGGCGGTTGAGGATCTCGTCCACCTGCCGCGACACATGGGTGAGTTCCCCCAGGGCCTCGTCCGTGACGCCGAGATCGAAGCGGGCGGCGTAAGGCTCCTTCAGCTTCAGGGCGCCGATGAGCGTGACCAGATTGGCGTTGCCGCAGCGTTCGCCGAGGCCGTTCAGGGTGCCCTGGATATGCCGGGCTCCCGCCTCCACGGCCGCAAGGGAATTGGCGACCGCGCAGCCGCAATCGTCGTGGGCGTGGATGCCCAGGTGAGTGCCGGGCACGATCGTCGTCACCGCCGTCACGGTGCTCGCGACCTCGTGCGGCAGGGTGCCCCCGTTGGTGTCGCAGAGCACCACCCACCGCGCCCCCGCCTCGTAGGCGGTCCTGGCGCAGGCGAGGGCATAGGCGGGATTGGCCTTGTAGCCGTCGAAGAAGTGCTCGCAATCGACCACCACCTCCCGGCCCCTGGCGCGGGCGGCCTCCACGCTGTCGCGGATGCCGGCGAGGTTTTCCTCCAGGCTGGTCTCGAGGGCCACGCGCACGTGGTAGTCCCAGGCCTTGGCCACGAAGCAGATGGCGTCGGCCCGGGCTTCCAGAAGCGCCGCGACGCCGGGATCGTTGGACACGGAGCGCCCGGCGCGCTTGGTCATGCCGAAGGCCGTGAACTTGGCGTTCTTCGTGCGCTTTTGCGCGAAGAAGGCGGTGTCGAGGGGGTTCGCCCCCGGATAGCCGCCCTCTACGTAATCGATGCCGAGCCGGTCGAGGAGAGTGGCGACCGTGCGCTTGTCGTCCAGGGAGAAATCCACCCCCGTGGTCTGCGCCCCGTCCCGCAGGGTGGTGTCGAAGAGATAGATGCGCTCGCTCATGAGGAAAGCTTCCGGTCTTCTACGGGGGCGAGGCGCTTGTCCATGGTGGTGGTGCCGAGCCATTCGTCGCCGAGGGGCTTCGTGTTGCGGCGCTGGGGCGTGAAGCCGTGCTTCTGGAAGAAGGGAAGCGCGTTGTCGCTCACCTCCGCCGTCAGGCGCGCCGCGCCGCGGGCCCCGGCGAGCTTCTCGACCGCGTCGTAGAGCATCGTCCCGAGGCCCTGTCCGGCGGCCTCGGGATGAACGTAGAGCATCTCGATGAGCTCGTTGTCCTTGAGCGCGATGAACCCGGCCGGGGAGCCCTCCACCGTGGCGACCAGGGTCAGGCTCCCGGCAAGCCGCCCGGCGAAGGATTCGTCCTCGGCGATGGCCATCCAGGCCTCCTGCTGCCCCTGGCTGTAATCCTCCCCCGTCAGCTCCTCCACGCTCGCCTGGAGGATTTCGGCGAGGGCCGGCACGTCGTCGGGAAGGAACGGCCGGAGTCCCGGCTTCGGCGAGAACTGTCCCATCAGCGCCGCCTTCCTTCAGTAAGCGTCCGACAATCCGCGTACACGTCATGCCCGGGCGTGACCCGGGCATCCACGCCTTGAACGCCGCGAAGGCGTGGATGGCCGGAACAAGTCCGACCATGACGACGGAGAACCACAAAGGT
This sequence comes from Microvirga sp., assembly GCA_035296545.1. Lineage (GTDB taxonomy): Bacteria > Pseudomonadota > Alphaproteobacteria > Rhizobiales > Beijerinckiaceae > Microvirga. The sequence goes on along the minus strand of DATHAU010000321.1, from coordinate 3,549 downwards.
CATCGCGCAACCTCCCAGGCGGTCGTGCCGTCCTTGTTGTCCTTCACCACCACGCTCATCGCCGCGAGCTCGTCGCGGATGCGGTCGGATTCGGCCCAGTTCCTGGCGGCGCGGGCCTCCTTGCGGGCGGCCAGCAGGGCGTCCACGCGAGCAGGATCGACGCCGAGCGACGCCTGCTTTCGCGCCTTCCATGCCTCGGCGCCTTCCAGCAGGAAGCCGAGGGCGCGCAGGTTCGCGCCCAGCTCCTCGTGAGCGTCCCCGCCGTCGAGCGCATGAAGCTCCGCCAGCATCCTGGGCGTGTTGAGGTCGTCCGCGAGGGCCTCGAGAACAGGCTCGGACAGGCGGGCGGAGCGACCTTGGCCCGCCAGGTCATGCCAGCGGTCCAGGGTCTTCTCGCTCTCCTCCACGGCCTTCAGGGTCCAGTCCATGGGCTGGCGGTAATGGGTCTTGAGCATGTTGAAGCGCAGCACCTCCCCCGGCCAGTCCTTCAGGAGGTCGGCGATGGTGAAGAAGTTGCCCAGCGACTTCGACATCTTCTCGCCTTCCACCTGCAGGAAGCCGTTGTGCATCCACACATTGGCCATGCGCGGGGTGCCGAAGGCGCAGCAGGACTGGGCGATCTCGTTCTCATGGTGCGGGAACACGAGATCGATGCCGCCGCCGTGGATGTCGAAGATCTGGCGCTCGGTCGGGTCGGCGCAGGCGAGCCGGGTCTCGAAGGCCTGGATCAGGTGCTTCCACGCCATGGCCGAGCACTCGATGTGCCAGCCGGGCCGCCCCGGCGTTTGGACGCCGGCCGGCGACGGCCAGGCGGGGTCCTGCGGCCCCGAGGGCTTCCAGAGCACGAAATCCATGGGGTCGCGCTTGTAGGGCGCCACATCCACCCGCGCGCCGGTGAGCAGCTCGTCCAGGGAGCGCCTGGAGAACGCGCCGTATTGCGGCGCGCCCCCGAGCCCCTGCATGGCCGACACGGAAAACAGCACATGCTCCTCGGCCACATAGGCCGCGCCGCGGGCGATCAGCCGCTCGATGATCATCCGCATCTCGTCCATATGCTCGGTCGCCCGGGGCTCCACGAAGCGCGGGGCCCGGCCGGGCTCGTTCACGTCCCCGGGCATCAGGACGCCAAGCGCCCGGATGTCGGCGTGGAACTGCTCTTCCGTCTTGCCCGTCACCACCCGGATGGCCTCGTTGTGGGGCAGGTGCGGGTAGTCCCGGGCGGCGCGCTCGTTGATCTTGTCCTCCACATCCGTGATGTTCCGCACATACGTCACGGCTTCCGTACCGTAAGCGTATCTCAGCAGGCGGAAGAGAAGGTCGAAGACGATGATCGGGCGGGCGTTGCCGATATGAGCGTAGTCGTAAACGGTGGGGCCGCAGACATACATGCGCACGTTCTTCGGGTCGATGGGGACGAAATCCTCCTTCGACCGGGTGAGCGTGTTGTAGAGCCGAAGCTGGGGCGCCATGAAACCAAATCCCTGTCAGGCCGCAGGCCGGAGGATGGTTTCGATCTTGGAATGAGAACGAGACGGCTCCAGCCAGCGAAATACGCTAGCCGCAAATAATCCCGGAAATGAGGATCGCTGCCGTGTTCATGGGAGAATCAATGCCTTGTCGGCCCAGGCGCGTCAAGGTTCCAGAATCGGTAAGCATAATTTTATTGCAAAGGTGCATGAACCGCGTTCGCGGGAAGTGCGTTAGAGCTTTGTTCATCCACCCTCATGACTATAGGTCACGGGTTCAACCAAAGAGGTCTTCGATGCGCCGCGCATATACCATGCTCGGATTGGGTACTGCTGTGTTCTTCGCGGCCGCGTCCCTGACGCTGCTCCCCAACGGCACTCAGGCCTCGTCCACCGAGAAGACCTTCATGGTTCCGGCCGCCGACGGCTATGGCGTCGCGGAATGCCTCACTTCAAACCGCGCCTGTGGCCAAGTTGTGGCGGACAGCTGGTGCGAGGCCCAGGGCTATGTCAAAGCCGCCTCCTTCCGCCAGATCGTGGCGGAGGAACTGGCGAACGGGGTGCAGAAGGCGTCCCTCGGCTCCAGGGAGCAGCCGGTCGCCATCACCTGCACGAACTGAGTCCTTCTTCCCTTCCGAGCGTCGTGGCCGGGTCTCGTCCCGGCCATTCGCGTTTTAGCACCCGCCGGGTCCCTTCCCTGGCCTTCGCCTGGAAGGATCGGCGGGACGGCGCCCTCTGTCATTCCCGGATGATCATGGTATTCTGTTGCGAGCGTCCCCTCGCGACTGCGCCGGAGCCGCGCCGCTCAAGACAAGCGCCGGAATGGAATGCCCGCCAGAACCCTCTTTTTCTCCTTGAGCGTCCTTGTTCACCTGAGCCTTGCGGGCCTTCTGGGCTGCTCCGTCATTTTCCTGCTCATGAACGGGTTGACGGGCCAGTCCATGAACCTGTTCGGGGTCTGGGCGCACGAGTTGGGAACCCTGCTGGAGGCGCTTCAGATGCCGCGGCGGCGGCTCTTCATCCTGTGCATCCTGGGCAATGCGGTGCTCCTGACCGGATTCGTCGGCCTGTGGGACGCCCGCGCCCTTCTGCGCGCCAGGGCAGGCTGCCTCGTCTGCGTCGCGGCCCTGGCGGCGGCGGCCTGCATCCTTCTCTATGTCCTGGCCGTCGGCGCGGTGGTCGCCTTCAGCCCCTTCCGGATCTCGGTGATCGCAAGCGCCAAGATCTCCTTCTCCTTCATGTTCGTAGGATTGTGGAACGTCGTCTACATCCCGATCAGCGCCCTTGCCCACATGGTGACTGCGCTGATCCACCGAAGGCTCTTTTCGCCCGGCGCGGAGCCTGCTGCGGCCTAGCCCCCGCAGGAAGGCCCGTTAGGCCCCTCGCCTGGGGCCCCTTACTTGTTCAGCCAATCCCCGCAAGACCCGGGAACCTCGGTGCCCCAGGGCATCAGCGGCACGGAGGAGGTCGAGTTCTTGGGGGAGCCCTCGATGGGCCGGTCCGAATAGACCATGTAGACCAGGGTGTTGCGCTTCGGGTCGCAGCCGCGCACGATCTGCATCTTCTTGAAGATCAGGGAGCGGCGCTCGCTGAACACCACGTCGCCCTGGCCGAACTTCTGCTTGAAGCGCACCGGCCCGACCTGGCGGCAGGACAGCGAGATGTCGGACACCTCCTCGGCGACCCCGAAGGTGCCTGACAGGCCGCCCCGCTCCGGGGTGGTGTAGTGGCAGGCCACGCCCTCCACCACCGGGTCGTCGAGCCCGTAGACCGCGAGTTTGTCGTCCGGGGTCAGGGCCCGCCAGACGGTGGATTTCTTGAAGATCAGGTCCGGCTCCTGCGCCGCAGCCCCGGAGGCTGCGCCGGCCACGAGAGCCAAGGCCAAGGCGATTCGAGCAAGCATGTGTCGGTCTCCCAGGGACAAGCCGTTATGTAGGGAGGGCTCGAGGGTTTCGCGAGGGGTGCAGGGACTCACTCGGAGCGATGGCTGCGCACGCAGGCCTCGCCGCCGTCGAGGTCGCGAAAACAGGCGCCGCAACAACCGCCGTGATGCCGGCACCGCGGGCCGGGCCCTCCCGCCCCT
>DATHAU010000320.1:0-6073 GCA_035296545.1 Microvirga sp. | reverse complement strand
AGTCCTCGTCGACCCGGATGAATCTCTTCAGGGTCTCTTCCGTATCGGGGGGAAAATCGATCATCAGGACGACCCCGCTGAGCGCCTTCCGCTCGCCTCCCGTGTTCAGGATCGCGCCGCCGTAGTCGCAGGCGCAGACGGAGAAGTCGAAAGGCTCTCCCATGACGGCTTCCAGCTCCCTCACCGTCATGCCGAGACGAATGCCGTTCCTGGTGCGCCACGCGCTCGCAGCGTCCGGCCGGTCGAGGTTCCGTTCCAGGGCGATCCCCTGCGGCTTCGAGCGGGATGGCCGGTTCCGGCAGTCCCGAAGCGTCTTGGCGGTCTCCTCCTCGTAGGTTTTCGTGATCGTGCCCCAGGCGATGAAGGCCGCGTTGCCCGTGCCGGAGAAGATCTCGGTGACGCAATCGTAGGCGCCCTCCCCCACGGGCCTCAGCACACGCTTCACCTGGCCTTTCGGCAGCAGGGTCTTGAGCCGCGCCTCGGTCATGCCGCGCGTCACCGGACCGGCGCGCCGGCCGGGCTCGATGATGAAATCGGTGGCGGGCTGCGCGGCGGCCGAGCCCGCCAGGAGCAGGCCCGCGCCCAGGGCAGCCATCGACCAAGCTCGAACCATGTTCCCGACCCCTTCCGGCGGCAAATGAAGCAGACGCGCGCTCTGGGCGATCATGTTCCAACATTGCGGCCTTGCGCAACCGTTCTGCGGCCGCAAAAGAAAAGCCGCCCAGAGGCGGCTTTCCCCATCCGGCTTCGGCTTTAAAGGATCAGGCCAGCGCCTTCAGGGCCGCGCGGCCCGCATAGCGGGCCTGGGAGCCCAGCTCCTCCTCGATGCGGATGAGCTGGTTGTACTTGGCGAGCCGGTCGGAGCGGGCGAGCGAGCCGGTCTTGATCTGCCCGCAATTGGTGGCGACCGCCAGGTCCGCGATGGTGGAATCCTCCGTCTCGCCGGAGCGGTGGGACATGACGGCGGTGTAGCCGGCCCGGTGGGCCATGTCGACGGCGGCGAGCGTCTCGGTGAGCGAGCCGATCTGGTTCACCTTCACCAGCAGCGAGTTGGCGACGCCCTGCCGGATGCCCTGGGAGAGCCGGGTCACGTTGGTGACGAAGAGGTCGTCGCCCACGAGCTGGCACCGGGAGCCTACGAGATCGGTCACGGCCTTCCAGCCCTCCCAGTCGTCCTCGGACATGCCGTCCTCGATGGTGGCGATGGGATAGGAGGCGACGAGCCCGGCCAGGTACTCGGCCTGCTGCTGGGGCGAGAGCGTCTGGCCGGTGCCCTCGTAGTGATAGGCCCCGTCCTTGAAGAACTCGGTGGCGGCGCAGTCGCGGCCGATCACCATATCCCGGCCCGGCTTGTAGCCCGCCTGCTCGATGGACTTCATGATGAAGTCGAGGGCGGCTTCCGCCGAGGGCAGGTTCGGCGCAAAGCCCCCTTCGTCGCCCACATTGGTGTTGTGGCCAGCCTCCTTGAGGGCCTTCTTGAGGGTGTGGAACACCTCCGCGCCCATGCGCACCGCCTCGGCCAGCGTCGGCGCGCCCACGGGCAGGATCATGAATTCCTGGAAGTCGATGGGGTTGTCCGCGTGCGCCCCGCCGTTGATGATGTTCATCATCGGCACCGGCAGAACCCGCGCCTGGGTGCCGCCCACGTAGCGGTAGAGCGGCAGCGCCGCCGCATCGGCCGCCGCCTTGGCGACCGCCAGCGACACGCCGAGAATCGCGTTGGCCCCGAGGCGGGCCTTGTTGGGCGTGCCGTCGAGCTCGATCATGGCCTCGTCGATGGCCACCTGCTCTTCCGCGTCCATGCCGCCGATGGCGTCGAGGATCTCGGTGTTCACCGCGTCCACGGCCTTCAGCACGCCCTTGCCGAGATAGACCGACTTGTCCCCGTCCCGCAGCTCCACCGCCTCGTGGGCCCCCGTGGACGCGCCGGAGGGCACCGCCGCCCGGCCCAGGGAGCCGTCCTCCAGGGTCACGTCCACCTCCACGGTGGGATTGCCCCGGCTGTCGAGGATCTGGCGGGCGAAAACGTCGATGATGGCGGTCATGCAAGGCTCCTGCAGGCTTGAGAGAAGCGAAAGGGGCGGGCCGCGGGACGGGTGCGGCCTCACGTCATGGATTGGCTTATTGACCGAAACGCGCAGGCGGGCAAGGACGACGGGAGCTTTCCCCCTCATCGATCCAAGGTCAAACCCTGACATGGAAACCACCCTTCACCTCGGGCAGGCGAGCGCCCTGCCCCGGTCCCCCGAGGAAGCCCGGCTCGACCGGGTGCCCAATCCGCACCCGGACACGGATTATCTCGCCCGCTTCACGGTGCCGGAATTCACCTCCCTGTGCCCCGTGACGGGCCAGCCGGATTTCGCCACCCTGGTGATCGACTACGCGCCGGGTCCCTGGCTCGTGGAATCCAAGTCCCTGAAGCTCTACATGCACAGCTTCCGCAACCACGGCGCGTTCCACGAGGATTGCACGGTGGCCATCGGCCGGCGCCTCGCCGGGCTCCTGGAGCCCCGCTTCCTGAGGATCGGCGGCTACTGGTATCCCCGCGGCGGCATTCCCATCGACGTGTTCTGGCAAACGGGCGAGATGCCGAAGAACCTGTGGCTCCCCGACCAGGGCGTGGCGCCCTACCGGGCCCGCTGAGGCGCGAGCCGGGTCAGCACCGCGGAGGCGACGAGGCCGACCGCCAGGATGACGACGGCGGCCGCGGCGGTGGAGGCGGCAAGCCCCGCATGGCGCAGGCCGAAGCCCATCAGAACCACGCTCAGCGCCTGCCCGCAGAAGAACGAGAAGGCGTGGAGCGCCACCGCCGAGGCGCGCGCCTGCGGGGCCACCTCGGTCACCTGCGCCTGGAAGGTGTTGTGGAGCATGTAGAAGCCGAGCCCCATCAGCACCATGGCGGCGGCGTCGAGGGTCCAGTCGCCGGCAAGGCCCAGGACCATCAGGGCCGCCCCGGCGAAGAACCCTCCGCCCACCAGGATGCGGCCGATGCCGAGACGTCGGAGCATCCAGGTCACGAGGGCCGAATAGACGAGGCCGCCCACCGCGAATCCGCCGATGGCGAAACCCGCCTGCGCCGCCCCGCCGCCGCCTCGCTCCTCCAGCAGGGGGGCCACATAGGGGAAGATGCCGAACACCGCCGTGGCCTCCACGAAGACGAAGCCGAAGAGGCAGAGCGCCCGGGGATTGGACAGGATGTCCCGGTAGCGCCGGAGGGCGTTGTTCAGGTCGAACCTGCCGCCGCTCGCGGCGCCGCGAAAGCCCACCACGGTGGCGGCCAGCGCCAAGGCCATCATGAACGTGGACAGGCCGAAGACCCCGCGCCAGCCGATGATCTCCGCCAGCAGCCCGGCAAAGGACGATCCGGCGAGCTGGCCCACGATGATGGCCACGAGATAGCGGCTCAGGGCCACCTGGCGCCGGGCCATCTCCACCCGGTCGCCGATGAGCGCGATGGAGATGGGAACCGCGCCGCCGGCCGCGGCTCCGGCGATCATGCGCAGCACGAACAGGGTGGCGAGGTTCGGCGCAAGGACGGAACCCCCCAGCGTCAGGAACAGCAGCAGCAGGGATGCCTTCATCACCCGCTCCTTGCCGAGGGCGTCGCCCACGGGGCCGAGGATCGGCTGGATGAAGGCGTAAGGCAGGGCGAAGGCCGCCGAGAGAAGCGCCGTCGTCTGCGGCGTGGAGCTCAGGTCCCGGGCGATGATCCCCACCATGGGCTCCATGGCGCGGGACGAGAACGTGCCTGCAAAGCCGCTGGTGGCGAGGATCAGGATCAGGTTGCGGGAGGACATGCGCCTGTTTCGGTTGGGGCGGCGGAAAGGTCGTGGGCTCCCATATCACGGGCCCGCGCCCGAGGGACCTGGGGGAAATGCAGGCCAGGCCGCGTCCGGCGTCATGGCACGGTGTGGATTCCAGGCTGCCCCATCGGGGAAATGAAATACAATATCGGCCGGGGGTGCTATGCTCCGAAGCCTGTTTCCTCTCGAAGGTTCCCTCCTCATGCAAGGCCCCATCTTCCAGGTTCTCGCCCTGGTCACGCACGGGAATGCGGCCCTGTCCGGCAGGCCCGCGGCGGGCTTCTACCCCTCCCATGCGGCCTTCGCCTTCACGGAATACGTTCGGTTCGCGAGGCTGGAGCCGCCGCGGGAAGCCTGGAGGACGACGCCCCTTGCGGCCGATCCCGGCCTCTGGCTGGCGAAGCTGCGGGACGGAGGATGCCGCGGACTTCGCGCCTGGCGGTCCGCTTCCGCCGACGAGGACACCGTCGCCGACCGGTTCTCCGTCGCTTTCGTGGGCGGCGGCGGCCGCTGGCTCATCGAATCGGTCGGCCCGGCGGGCAGCGACTTCTGGATGGCAAACTGGAAGCTGGGAAACCGGGATCGTCCGGACCGGAAGATTTGGCAGGTGACCTACGCAAGGGTCGAGCAGGACCGGCCGACGGCCGCGCCGGAACCCGCATCCCTCGACCGCCTGTCGCGGGACCTGCAGGAAACGCTGCGGGAGGCCGTCGCCCTGTCGCGCAGGAACGATCTCGACGAATTCACGCAATCCTTCGAGGCGGCGCTCGCTGCGCTTACCGCCGAGGGCGAGCCGGACCTGCACGGGCTTGCCCCGCCGGGGCAGCTCCCGCTCCCAGCGTCGCGGCTCCTCGGCGCGTCGCTCCATGCTTGGGTGTTCGGCGGAATGGGCTCCTGGAACGACATCGTCCTCCGGGGAAGCGACGACGAGGACTATCACCGCGTCTCGGAGAACCTGTACCGGCTGATCAACGCGGCGGCGGTCGAGGCCGTCAACTGCTCGTATGGGGCGGCTGGAAGGAGCTGAACGGGCGCGGGAAACGCGACGTCACTCCCTCTCCCGTGTGGGAGAGGGTTGGGGTGAGGGAAGGCCCTCTCCGAACAGAGCACAGGCAGGGGTGAGCGGAACCGTGAGCGCTTCACTGAAGAACCGTCCTGCCCTCACCCCTGCCCCTCTCCCACTCGGGAGAGGGGTTATGCGCGAGCTTGCTACTCGGGGCACACCCTCACCTGATGCCGCCTACGCCACCCCTGCCCTTGGCGAGGGCGTCGAAGGCCTTGAGCTGCGCCAGCAGGGCCTCGAACTCCCCGAGCGGCACCATGTTGGGTCCGTCGGAGGGAGCCCTGTCCGGGTCCTGGTGGGTCTCGATGAACACGCCCGCCACGCCGACCGCCACCGCCGCGCGGGCGAGGACCGGCACGAATTCCCGCTGTCCGCCGGAGGTCGCGCCCTGGCCTCCGGGCTGCTGCACGGAATGGGTGGCGTCGAAGATCACCGGAGCGCCCGTCTGGGCCATGATCGGCAGGGAGCGCATGTCGGACACGAGGGTGTTGTACCCGAAGGAGGCCCCGCGCTCGGTGAGCATGACGTTGGGGTTGCCCGCCGCGGTGACTTTCGCCGCCACGTTCGCCATGTCCCAGGGGGCCAGGAACTGCCCCTTCTTCACGTTGACGACCCGGCCCGTCCGGGCGGCCGCCACCAGAAGGTCTGTCTGGCGGCACAGGAAGGCGGGGATCTGGAGGATGTCCACCACTTCCGCCACGGGGGCGCATTGGTCGTTCTCGTGCACGTCGGTGAGAACCGGCAGGCCGAGCCGCTCCTTCACCTCGGCGAAGACCGCCAGGGCCTTGTGGAGCCCGATCCCGCGGGCGCTCGACCCGGAGGTCCGGTTCGCCTTGTCGAAGGACGACTTGTAGACCAGCCCCATCCCCTGCCGCTCCGCGATCTCCTTGAGGGCGGAGGCCATCTCGAGGGCATGGTCGCGGCTTTCCATGGCGCAGGGCCCGGCGATGATGCCCAGCGGAAGATGATTGCCGAACCGGACGGAGCCGGCCTTGACGACGGCGGGGTGCTGTTTGGTATCGGTCATGAGCCGTCCCGTAGCGTGTTTGGAGCCGGAGGCAAAGCGGGATGTGGTGTCTCTGGCATGTCCCACGCCGTCCGTTCTTTCCCCTCCCCCTTGCGGGGAGGGGTGAGGGGTGGGGGTGGTGCGGCTGGGTGAGACAGTCAGAGAGTAAGGCGCTGTAACAGCCGCTGAGCTTTGCACCTT
>DATHAU010000319.1:0-2630 GCA_035296545.1 Microvirga sp. | reverse complement strand
GCCCATGGAGGGCCAGGCCTACGCGACCCTCGGCGGCGTCCTCGTGGCGGTGGGCTTCATCGAGCGCGGCGAGTTGGTGCCCCACCGGGTGTTCCACCTAGGGGCATGAGCAGGCGCAAGCGTCCCTTCTCCCGTGCGGGGAGGGGCTAGCGGTGGGGGTGACGGCGGAGGTCGAGCAGAATGGGGCTCACCCGTTCGGTCGGCGTCCCCTCCGGCATGCTCGCCGTCGTCACCCCCCACCCCGGCCCTCCCCCACAAGGGGGGAGGGAGCAGGTCGGCGCTTCCGGCTCCGGCAGGAGGGCGACTAGCAGGGTGTTGAAGAAGGCGCTCGCGGCGCGGGTTTTGGCGTGATTCAGTTCCCCTCGGCGGTGGTCGGGGGTGGGTGATGCGGGGCTTGGACCAGCGGACGGGCGAGCTGTTCTCGTATGTAGATCTGGAGGCGCGGGTCCGGCGCGATCACCCGCTACGCGCGATCCGCACCATCGTGAACGAGGCGCTTGCGGCCCTGGAGCCGGAGTTCGCGCCGCTCTATGCCCGGATTGGGCGCCCTTCCATCCCGCCCGAGAAGCTCCTGCGGGCCATGCTGCTGCAGGCCTTCTACTCCGTGCGCTCGGAGCGTCAGCTGATGGAGCGGCTCGACTACGACCTGCTGTTCCGGTGGTTCGTTGGCCTAGGGATCGACGACCCGGCCTGGGACCACTCCACCTTCTCCAAGAACCGCGACCGGCTGCTGGAAGGCGACATCGCAGCCAAGTTCCTCGCCGCCGTGCTCGCCCAGCCCCGGGTCAAGCGGCTGCTCTCCACCGAGCACTTCTCGGTCGACGGCACTCTGATGAGGCCTGGGCCTCAATGAAGAGCTTTCGGCGCAAGGACGGCGCGGACGACCCGCCCTCGTCTGGTGGAGGGCACAACGCGGAGGCCGACTTCCGGGGCGAGAAGCGCTCGAACGAGACGCATGCCTCGACCACCGACCCGGACGCGCGGCTCTATCGCAAGGGAGCCGGCAAGGAGGCCAAGCTGAGCTTCATGGGCCACGCCCTGATGGAGAACCGGTCCGGGCTTCTGGTCGGCGCCTGTCTCACCCGAGCCGATGGGCATGCCGAGCGCACCGCGGCTCTGGCGCTGATCGAGCCGCACGCCGACCGGCCTCGCGCGATCACCCTGGGTGCTGACAAGGGCTATGACGCAGCGGACTTCGTGAATGAGCTGCGGGCCATGCGGGTGACGCCCCATGTCGCCCAGAACACCAGCGGGCGGCGCTCGGCCATCGACGGGCGCACGACGCGGCACACCGGCTACGGCATGAGCCAGCGGGTCAGGAAGCGCATCGAGGAGGCGTTCGGCTGGATGAAGACGGTCGCAGGCCAGGGCAAGACCCGTTTCTGCGGGGTGGAGCGGGTGGGCTTTGGCTTCACGTTTGCAGCCGCGGCCTACAACCTCATCTGCCTACCCCGGTTGCTGGAGCCCGCGTCGTGAGCGCGGCGGCAACCTGCCCCGTGGTTGGCCGGTGGCGGATCGTGGGATCCGACACCTGGGATCGCGACTATCTCGACCTGGTGGGGCCAGCTTACATCACGATCGGCCGGCGCGGGCACGGCGAGCTGGCGTTCGGGGTCGTGAACGCCGCGCTGGACCTGTCCTACAGCGCCACGGACGTGGGCTTCACCTTCGAGGGGTTCGATGAGGGCGACGGGATCCGCGGGTCGGGATCCGCCGAACTGCTCGACGACGGCAGGCTGGAGATCGAGATCGCGTTCCACCTCGGCGATGACGCCATCCTCACAGCCGAACGGGACCCTTCTTCAACGACCTGCTAGAAGAAGGAGCAGAGGTGCTGCCTACTTCCCAATCTGGTGCGAGGGACTAACACAAGTTGGTGGCTCAGGGGCGATCCCAAAGTCGCAGGCCCGCGCGCGGTAGGCGATGGTGATCAGTTCGGATGTGGGACCAGCGGCACGGGTACAGGGGTCACTGGCCGGTCGAGCGCCTGCAGAAGCAGTCGGCGGGCGCGTCGCTTGATCGAAGCCTTCATGGGCTCTCCTCGGCCGCCGAAAGACGGGGCGGTAAACTGATCGCCTTCATCGTCGGCACGCAAGGTTACTTTCGGCCTACGTAGTGCGCCCGGCGGACGCATGACGGCACGAAAAGCCCCGTGTGGCGTGCCGGCGGGGCAAGGAGCTTTCGACGAATCAGGAGATGCCTTATCCTGAATCCCGCGCTAGCCGTTCGTTAACGATGGTTAGCGGAACGACGCTGTTCCAACGGGCTGATTGCGTCGACGCTCCTCACGAGCGGCGTGATCGTAGATCTCCGTTGTGTGCCAGGCCCTGGTGAGGCGGCGGCTGCGGCGGCGATCAGTTCGGACGTCGAACCAGGGGAAGGGTCGCCGCGGGCCTCGGCTGGTCGAGCGCCTGCAAGAGCCAACGGCGGGCCCGTCGCTTAATCGACGCGTCCATGGGCTCCCCTCGGCTGTCGAATGACAGGCGGTGCGCTCGAAACGTGCGGCGCTCCCTGACTTCGAGTCAGCTAAGCTCCGCGGTATTGCACATGCAAACGCCCCCAGCGGAAAGCCGGGGGTGTTGCGTTGATAAGCCGAACCTCAGGCTGCGTCGCGGGTCTGCGTTGCTGAG
>DATHAU010000318.1:0-4817 GCA_035296545.1 Microvirga sp. | reverse complement strand
CTCAAGAGATGCGCGCCTCTCATCGTCACTCAGCACACGCAGCTTGGTCCCGGAGCGGGCGATCATCTCGTTGACAAAGCCGCCCTGAAGCGCTTCTCGGGTGAGGCGATGGTTCCGCTTCGCCGCGGTTGACCCTTTCATTATAATCTCCGCTTGAAGGTCCTGCACCCGTTCGTGAGTAACCTGTTTGGGAACGAGTCCACAAGGAATCGATCCAAACCGTCGATTATATATAAGTTGTGGAGGAGCGGCATGTGCATGCACGTGGCGCATGACAGTATCACTCGTCTCACGCTCGCTCATCCTACGCTGCCGCAGCTCGTCGAGTGGGATGGCAATCAGCTTGGAGCGCCGCCCCATGGTCCTGACTTGCTTCCAGCGGACGCAAGCCTAACCTGCCCAGTGTGACTCGTCGCCGACAGCGCGACCTACCTGCCGGGATGGAGATGATGAGATGGTATCTGCAATACGGTTGACGCAAACGGGCGGTCCCGAGGTACTGGTGCTCGCGACCGTCGAGCAGGCCGAGCCAGGCCCTCAGGAGGCCTGGATCGAGCAGGAGGCGGTCGGGGTCAACTTCCTTGATGTTACCCAACGCAAGGGCGCTGTGCCGATCCCGCTTCCCGGCGGCCTTGGCCTCGAAGGGGCTGGGCGTGTCACGGCTGTCGGCTCCGCTGTCACCAACGTCGCCGTAGGCGATCGCGTCGCTTACATCCTGGGCCCGCTGGGAGCCTACGCGAGCGGGCGCTTGTACCCAGCCGAGCGCCTGGTGCGCCTGCCGGAAACCCTCAGCTTCGACGATGCCGCAACGGTTCTGTTCAAGGGCATCACCGCGCAATATCTGCTGAAGAGCACATACCCGGTTAGGCCAGGCACGGTCGTCCTGCTCTATGGCGTCGCAGGCGGGCTCGGCCAGATCATGGCGCCCTGGGCCAAGCATCTTGGCGCCTTCGTGATCGGCGTGGTGTCGAAGGAGGCGAGTATCGAGCGGGCGCGCGCCCTCGGCTGCGATGCCGTGCTTGTCTGGGGAGCCTGTGACCTCCCGGCGGAGGTGGCGACCCTGACGAACGGCCGGAAGGCTGATGTGGTCTATGACGGCATCGGGCGCGATACCTTCGGGGCCTCGCTCGACAGCCTGCGGCCGCGCGGTCTGCTTGCCTCGATCGGCGCGTCGACCGGGGCACCGCCGCCGATCGAGGTTGGGACGCTGAATGCCAAGGGCTCGCTCTTCCTGACCCGTCCAGGCTTGGCGGCCCATGCCACCGACATCACGGAATATCGTGAGCGGGCGGAGGACGTGTTCGCCGCAGTATCGGACGGCGTCATCAAACCTTCAGCGTGGAAGGCCTTTTCCCTTGCCGATGCGGCCGGAGCTCATGCGGCACTGGAGAGCGGCGGCTCAGCGGGGCCGATTTTGCTCAAGCCGTGATCGGGTGCGGCATCTGCTCCGCCTGGTCCGAGCGGTGCCGCATGGCCGACCGCCCTCTGGTGGGGCTGACCCTGTCAGCCCCATGCCATGCCATCCCTCAACTGACAGTCTTTTGCGATGGGGCTGACTGCGTTCTCAATTACAGAGGCTGTGAAGCTGTCGATCCCCTTGGTTCCCCAGCTGCGGACCACGGATCGACAGTGTAACGGAAGCTTCGTGGCATGATACGGATGTCCTGCTCCGAGCCAAAAGGGGTGCAGTCACGTGATCACGTCCTCGCCATCATCCGCAGGTCGCACTCAGCGGCTGTCAGAATACCTTGTCACGAACAGGAGTAACTAATGACCACACAAGTGCTGCGGCTGACAGAGGCGCTGCCGCTGGAGGATGAGATCCTTCAAAGCTGGGCGGTGCCTCTAAGGGCTAGTTCTCAAAGCGGACTTGAAGACCTTCGATCTCGATGCCGGTCAACACCGTCGTCCAAGTCTCTCCCGGGGCAATAGGCAAGGCCTGGGTGAGCGTGCCTGTTGTCACAATCTCGCCCGGACGGAGGGCCTCGCTTGCCGGTCGATGAGCCAGCGCCTCAACAAGGAACCGGAGGGCTTGGAGTGGCCCGCCCAGAACATCGTGGCCATGCCCCGACGTCATCATCTTTTCGTCTCGGATGAGCTCGACCTTGAAGTTCGAAAGCAAGTCATCCCAGAGCCGCCGGTCAGGAGAGAGGGGATGACGCTGCCCAATCAGCAGTGCAACGTGGACCCCTTGAGCAGCAACGGCATCGGCCGGCGTGAAGACCCAGCTGGGGAAAATTGATTGAACAATTTCGAATCCGTGCGCCACCCAGTCGATGCACTCAACCAGAGCATCGTCGCTCATGTCGGGATGGGGCGAGTTCGCAATCCTGAGTATGATTTCGGGCTCGATACGAGGTTCGGCAAGGCCGGCCAGCGGGAACCCGGTGTTGACCGAGGATAGATGGCGGACCGTGCTGTTGTACATGTAGCCCCAGATCGGAGCTGAAAGGCCATAACTGTCCCACACGGCACGGTTCGTGAACCCTATCTTGCGGCCAATAACGGTCTCTCCGTTAGCAACCCGGATGTCCTGCACCCGTTGTGCAACCTCGTAAGCCTCCGCGAAAGAAAAACCAGCGTAGCGCTTTGAAAATGGCTGTACCTGTCGTCCAGCTCTGCTAGTTGCGATGACCTCCGCTGCAATGTCGCCGACCCATGGTTTGACCCCCGCGTGTGTCATGACTGTCTGTCCGTGTCTGCGGCAACAATGGAAATATACCTCAATCTTACCGAGACGCGAACCACATACGTCCGATCTGGGTCAAAAGCACGCGCTAAACTACCTGTTTGCTAAGTCGGATTTCTGCTCCAAATTGGACGTTCATGCGCTTGGGTGATCTTCCACTGCCAGGTCAAGGTGGGGCGCGTACCAGTTCTGCCAGGACGGCGACCTACGTAACCTCTTTTTGCATTCTGGACCCAAGGACCCGGGACAGCTACGATGCAAACCGAGCAGTGTTGCTCTAGCTCACCAGCTCTATATCTGTTTGGTCAGACCGTGACTATCAAGTTTGGTCTAAGCTGAGGGAAAGGTGCCATGACCGAAACCATTCTCGTAGGGAAGACGTGTACCCCGTGCCGTGGAGGCATTCCGCCGCTAGCTCACGATGAAGTGGTGCGATTCCAGAGGCAGGTGCCAGATTGGAGCATCCAGGACGACGCACACCGAATTGAGCGAACATACACATTCAAGGACTTCGCCGAGGCATTCGCGTTCGTGACCAAATCGGCCGAACTCGCTGAAGTTGAGGGCCATCACCCCGATATCAGCTTCGGCTGGGGCTACGTGACTGTGTCGCTTCAGACGAAGAAGATCAAAGGGCTGCACGAGAACGACTTCATCATGGCTGCCAAGCTCGATGGCATGGCTGGCAATAAGTCTCTTGGCCCTTGAGAGGACGGACAGGTACTCCGCGAAAGGGCGTTTGACGTCGCCTGGAGTGCTGACAGCAGGTTGAGTTGCAGGCCAAGACTTCTGCAGTTTGTGCCTTTGGTCCTTACATCCGGTTGGATAATGAAGAGAGCTGCAGCCTTGTAAACGGAATGTGATGCTCTCATCTGCGGGATAGCTCCACCCCTGAAAACAAGAGCCTGCGAAGCCCGATCACTTCGGATCCTCTCCGACGGTTCGCAATAATACTGCCGCTATTGAGGCTGCCCTGGAGCAGGCAGGCCTTGCTGAGGATCTCGCTTTCTTAGCCGTTGCTCTCGAGGTGCAAGGCTGTCCGTGTGCTGCGGAGACCTTCTGGCGGTCATCGCGCCGGCGCCGGGTGCAAAGCCTGCTTCACACAGCCCAAGCCGCTGTCGCTCGGGCTACATCCTCCTGCTGAGAAAGCGGGAGCGCGCAAGTCCAAAGCGCCAGGGCTGCTCAGTGGCACGGGTGATGCCAATGCGCTTGCTGACCGTGATCTCTACTTTCTTTTCCTGCTTCAGGATCTGAAACGGCGGCTGATCCAGCCCCAGCCCATTGTGAGCAATGCTCACGCCAAGAGCCTGGCACAGGCGGCCTGGGCCAGAGCAGAGCAGGCGTAGGTCATCAACACCTCGGCGCGCCTTCATGATCTCCACCCCGGTAGTCGGCTCCAGCGCTCTGATTAGAACGGCGCTGCCGGGTAGGCAGACGAAATTCAGGCACCAGTGGATCCCATACGAGCGATAGACGTAAGCATGGCCGGCAGGACCGAACATGGCAGCATTGCGAGGCGAGGGACCACGGAAGCTGTGGGAGGCGGGATCGTCGCTGGTGTACGCCTCCGCCTCAACAATCAGGCCGCCCACACCGTTGATCAGGAGGCTGGCCCCGATCAGATCCTGGGCAACTGGCACAGCATCTTGAGCAAAGAAGCACTGAGGGAGCGGCGTCATGGTCAAAGCAGGAGGTCTCCTAGCGCAGTGGTCTAGACTGTCACAGGCATGGAAGGGGAACTAGGCTCCAAGTGCCTTGTTCGTCACCAGACTTGGTCGGTGAGGCAAGTGGGACTTCGAACTTCAGGCGCGCCGACGTGCCGCAAAAGGCTTGCTGAACAAGCACTTCGCAGGTGCGTACTAATTCCACGAAGTCCAGAGGTCTGGAGAAAATCGGCCTCAGAGAGAGTAAAACCAGCCAACCCGCGCATACTTGTCCTCCTCAGCCGAAGTGGGGCAGACCAGCGGCTGAATGGTACGGTGAAGCGGCATCCGCTCTTTAGATCCGGGCCAGCAAATCCGCTTTCTTGCCGGCAAACTCCTCATCGGTGAGCACACCATTTTTGTGCAGCTCGGCAAGGCGCTCAAGTGTAATAACGATATCCTCTAGGGAAACCTGCGGCGGCTTC
>DATHAU010000317.1:0-2234 GCA_035296545.1 Microvirga sp. | reverse complement strand
ACAAGCGAGGTCATTGTCATCAGACCTGAGAGTAGGCTGGACATCAGATCTCGCGCGCTGCTGGCGTCTCCACCGTAGAGCCACCAGAAGCCACCGACGTCCCGAACTTCGAGGAATGAGGCTCCTGACGTGAGGATCCAGTAGGCCAGGCTCAGCGCCAGCGCACTGAGACACAGGGGGATAATCCAGAGCTGAGCGCGCAGAAGGACAACAACGTTCCGGAGACGATCCATGAATTGTCAACTTCGGAATCCCACAAGCGATCCATTACGGCAACTTCAGCGCACGTTCCTCTGATGTAACAGGTGCTCTTCTGTAACTCAATAACAGCGCCAGTATTCATGGGTTCAATAGCAGTTCGGATCCGGACCTGTTTGGCAATCAGTGTGGTTGTCCCCAACAAACCCTTTGGAGGCTGGCGATGGTAGACGAGCCTCAGGACCATGCGCCTGACGCGAGTTCTGACGAGCGATGGAATGCCTTGGAGGAGCTTGATGAATGGCTTCGAACACCCATGCTGGTGCTCAGCTTCCTCTGGCTCTTGCTTGTGGTGGTGGAGTTGGTCTGGGGGGCCTTCGACGCCCTGGAGACCTTTGGCACTGCGATCTGGATTGCCTTTCTGGTTGAATTCGCCGTCAGGTTCGCGCTCGCACCTGAGAAGGCTGCGTTCCTCAGCCGAAACTGGCTGACGGTGGTCGCCTTGATCGTCCCTGCTTTCCGGCTCCTGCGTGCATTCCGCATCCTGCGCTTCACCCGCGCTACCCGAGGCCTGCGGCTGGTGCGCCTCGTCGGGACGGCGAACAGGGGTATGAACGCCCTGCGAGCCAGTCTGAGCCGCCGCGGCCTCGGCTACGTCACGGGCTTGACTGTACTGGTGGCTCTCCTCGGAGCCGGTGGCATGCTCGCGTTCGAGCCAGCATCCCAGGTGGATGGCGGGTTCGAGAGCTATGCCGATGCCCTGTGGTGGACCGGAATGCTGTTGGCCACCATGGGATCCGAGTTCTGGCCGAGGACGCCTGAGGGGCGTATCCTGTGTTTCCTGCTCGCTGTCTATGGATTTGCCGTCTTCGGCTACATCACGGCAAGCTTCGCGTCCTTCTTCGTCGGCCGCGACGCGGCTTCAGAACAGGGAGAGGTGGCCGGAGCGAAGGAGATCGCTGCTCTCCGGGCGGAGATTGCCGCTCTGCGCCGGGACCTCCAGCAGGGGTTGCAACCTCCAAACCTACCCTGATCCTGTACTGACCCTGCTCGAGAAGCTATTCACGCATGCCGATCTGGCCACCAAGGTGCATCGGATGCTTGCTAGGCGTTTGTCCAAATCACTGGAGCTTTGCAAGCAAAGGTCCGTTCATGGCACTGGGCGGACCTTACCTGAACTTCCGTGATCAGCCGGTAAGCGGACCTCCACACGACCGAGCTGAATGGCCGCGTCCGAGCCGATCCAGACCTTCAGCAATCAGTGGAGACTTCAATCCTGGTCGATGATGGCTGTGGCCCGAGTAGGAGCCGAGCGTGCCCGCGATGGGAGGCGTGGGCGAGCACGAGAGCCACGTTGGCAGGCGGAAGGTGACGCGGTGTTGACGGGCCCCGACCGTGATCCTAGCGTGACGTGACCATGACAGAACCTTCTATGACGCGCACCTTCCTCTGCTTCGGCGACAGCAACACTCACGGCACGCCCCCCATCGTCATCCGAGGAGAGCCCTACCGCCGCTTCGGTGCGGACACCCGCTGGCCCAGTGTGGCCGCCTCGATGCTGCCTGGCTGGAGGGTTGTCGAGGAAGGGCTTCCCGGCCGAACGGCACAATTCCCTGATCCGGTGATGGGCGCGCATATGGATGGGCGCGACGGGCTGAAGATGGCGCTCCAGAGCCACGGGCCTATTGACGCCCTGACAATCATGCTGGGCACGAACGACACGAAGACGCGCTTTGGCGCAACACCTGAGAAGATCACAGCGGGCATCGCCGGTCTCCTGGACATCGCCATGAGCCTTGAGATGCAGGAGCGGCACAGCGGCTTTGGCATCGTGGTGATCTGTCC
This sequence comes from Microvirga sp., assembly GCA_035296545.1. Taxonomy (GTDB): domain Bacteria; phylum Pseudomonadota; class Alphaproteobacteria; order Rhizobiales; family Beijerinckiaceae; genus Microvirga. Next base: position 191 of record DATHAU010000317.1, on the reverse strand, counting down.
GCCGTCGGTGCTGGAGCAGGGGCCGATCCATTCCGAGTTCATTGGTGCGCGTGAGGTGTCGCTCAAGCTCTCCGCTTTATACAGGGCCCTGGCTGAGACACGCGGAGCGGCGTCCCTCGACGCCGGATCAGTGATCGAGGTGAGCCCGGTAGATGGTATCCACCTTGAGGCTGACGCGCATCGCAGGCTCG
>DATHAU010000316.1:0-4700 GCA_035296545.1 Microvirga sp. | reverse complement strand
GGCCTGCGCTTCCCCACCCTGGTGGTCGGCCGCAGGAACGAGCCCCTGGACTGGATCGGCAATGACGCCGATTACGCGGAGCTGCGGGGCCTCATGCCTCCCGCGCATCAGGCCGGATTGGAAGCCGCGCGGGCGGAGACGACCCGCGCTAGGCCGCGTTCCGGCGGTCGGCGGTCACCTGCCTGAGGGCGTCCAGGAGCGCCGCCCCCGGGGCGGGCTTCGACACCCAGGGCGCGCCCTCGAGCTCGGTCATGTTGGTGTCGATGGCCCCGGAATACACCACGAACGGGACGCTGCGGCCCCTCAGCTCCAGGGCGAGGCGCTCGCACGAGCCGTCCTGGAGGCGGGTGTCGAGAACGGCGAGATCGGCCGTGTTGGCCGACAGCCATGAGGAGGCGGCGCTGCAGGTGGCGAAGGGTCCGGCGACCCGGTATCCGGCGTCCCTGAGCTCGTCCTCCACCATCATGGCGATCATCGTCTCATCCTCGATCAGGAGAACGAGGGGGGCATCTGTCATGGCAGAGCGGCTCCCGGGGTTGGTCGGACGGATCCGAGCGGAACGATCGGCGAAACGCAAAACGCACGCAGGCAATCATCACCAGCAACAGGGGCAGCTTCGCACGGAACCCAGCAATTGCCAAGATCCTCAATATTTAGCCGGAACATGTTCGCGCCGCGGGCGTTGTCTTGCTTCCGTTTCGCCGAGAACATCGCCGGCATGCGCGCGAAAGCCGGCCGTTTCGACGGGCGGCATCCCTGAAGCCCGCATCCGTTCGATCACGTTTCTCAACCGGCCGCCAGGGCGTTTTCCCTACTGAGCGTTTTCCTCCGCGCCGACCCGCCGGATCAGGCCGCTTCGCGCTGGGTGCGCTCGATGGCCTGCTCGATGGCCGCGCGAAGCTCGGGAAGGCAATGGGATTGTTCGACGCCGTGGCGCAGGACCCGCAGGTCGTCGGCAGGGGCGGCGGCGTGCACGGTGATCCGGACCAGCACGGGAGCGCCGGGAAACGCTTCCGTCAGGCTCTTGCGAACCTCCTCCAGAACCTTCTGGCCCCGGTCGTCGATCCCGCCGCGGCGCAGGTTGACCCCCAGAAGCTCCAGGTGCGGGCGCGCGTTCCAGTAGATTTCAACGATGTCAGCAGTCAACAGCCTTCCCCTGGTCAGCTCCAGCTTCGTCAACGCGCGAGTCCGGCCGAGGTTTCGGCTCCGGCCGGGGGCAAATGCTTCCCCCGGTCACGATCCCCGGCCCGCGCGGGAAGACGCCGGGCCCCTCCCCTCCGACCGGATCGCGGAACGACCCGCCGGGGCCGCCCGCCCGCCGAGATGGCGCCCGAAGAAGGCGTTGATCCGCCCGGAGGCATCCGCCTCGGCCGCGCCGGTGAAGCCGTGGCCCTGGCCGGGGTAGATCTGGACCTCGTGCGGGACCCCCCGCGCCTGCAGGATGCCCTGGAGGGCATAGGCGTTGGAGACCGGAACGATGGGGTCGGACGCGCCGTGCAGGACGAGGGTCGGCGGGAGCCGCCCGGAACCGAAGCCCCGGGGCACGAAGCCGAAGTAGTCCACCACGGCGCGAACGCGGCCGTCCTGCTGCGCCGCCGCGAGGGCGAGCCCGCCGCCGAGGGACACGCCCAGGAGCCCGATCCGCCCGGGATCCACCCCCGGTTGCCGCTGCACGTAGCCGATGGCGTCGCGCACCGTGCCGGTCCAGACGGGAAGGTTCTGGTGGATCGTGCCGTAGGAGGCCCGGGTCTGGCCGGTCCGGTTCAGGTAATGCACGAGGAACACGTTGTACCCTCCCGCCGCCACCTGCCCTGCGGCCGCGCGATAGCGGGACCCCGGTCCGTCCGCCCCATGGAGCAGGATGACCGCGGGGCGATTGCCGGGAGCGCCGGAGGCAAACCGTTCGACCGTGATCCCGACGCCGCCGCTGGCGAATTCCTCGGCAGGAGAACGATGGAGCGCCCCGTCGATGCCGAGGAGCGGGAGGGCAAGGGCGAAGGCCAGGATCCGTCTCATGGTGCGGTTGCTTTCGTGTGGCGGCCGGCGCTTGGACCATCGGGCGGAAGGGCGGCCCGTGCCGGAGCCGAAGGATCATCGAGCCCGACCCTGCGCCGGCGAGGCGCGGTTGCAATGGCGGAATATGGCGCAGGCGCGGGTGTTGGCCACCCGCGCCTGCGCTGCTCGAAGCGAGCCGGGGCCCGCATGCGAACCTTCCGATCAGATGATCAGGAAGTCGTTGGCCGCGATGCCGGCCTTGTTGTTGAGCCTGGCGAAGAGCGTGAGATCGTCCCGCGCGCCCCCGTCCCCGTCGAAGAACAGGTTGCCCGTGCTCTGGTCGTAGATGATCCGGTCGTCCGCCTCGGCGGCCGACGTGGACAAGGCGAAGGCCCCGGCGTCGAGAGCGCCTGCGGAGAGGCCCACGAACACCGCGTCGTCCAGTTGGAGCATGTCGTCGCCGGAGCGGAAATCGGCGATCCTGTCCACATTGGTGGAGGCGTCCAGGGGCGCGTTGAAGATGAAGGCGTCGTCGCCCGCCCCGCCGGACAGCAGGTCGTTGCCGCCGCCGCCGATGAACTTGTCGTTCCCGCGCCGTCCGTTCAAGACATCGTTGCCTGCACCGCCGACAAGAAAGTCATTGTCGTTGCCGCCGGTCACCTGATCGTTGCCCATGCCGGCGTTGAAGTAATAGGCGCGGTCCGGCTGCACGGCCTTGAGATTGTCGGCCCCTTTGGTCCCGAGGGTGACAACCTCGAACTGGTCGCCGCGGGCCGCGCCCGACACCAGGTCGCGCACGTCGAAAGTGAGCCCGGAGGAGGCGGCCAGGAAGGTGATGCCCTCGTCGTCGAAGCGGCTCACCTGGCCTTTCAGCCCATCGGACCCGTTCTCCGCCTGAAGGCGGACCGCAAGGCCGCCGTCCTGGTTGGCCAGGGCGCCGGAATCGAGGGCCTTCCCGTCGCCCACCTCGGCGCTGGTGAACGTCAGGCGGACCTGACCGGCCGCGGCCGAACTCACATCCACCCGGTCGGACCCGGTGCCGAGATTGACGCTGTCGGCGCCGTCCCTCGACACATTGAAGAAGGCCCGGTCGTTGCCCGCGCCGCCAAAGAGGTGGTCGTGGCCCCCGCCGCCGGTGAGATCGTCGTTGCCCGCGCCGCCGTAGAGCTGGTCGTCGCCGGCATTGCCGAACAACCGGTCGCGGTTGGCTCCCCCGTCGAGATAATCGTCGCCGGCTCCGCCGAACAGATTGTCCTGGCCGCCGCGGCCGTTCAGGTAGTCGTCGCGCGTGCCGCCCCGGAGGTTGTCGCTTCCGTTGCCCCCGAGGATGGCCTTGCCGGGCTTGAGGGAGATGGCAGCCTGGAAGGCGGCCAGCGCGTTGTCATAGGACAGCTCGCGGATCTCGCCGGACGCGATGGGCAGCACGAGCTTGTATCCTGCGGTCCCGTCGACCTCGCCGCCCGTGCCCTGGCCGTGGCCTTCGCGCACGGATGCGCCGTGGAGCACGATCTCGCGCCGCGCGAGCGACACGTCGTCCAGGAGCTTGGCCATCTCGCCGTTCTTCGGATCGGAGAGGTCATAGGTTTGCGAGAACAGGAACGAGTCGCCCGCGGGAGTTGGGAAACCCGCCAGTCCGGCGCCCGGATCGGACGTCAGGTTCAGCAGGATGGGGCCATAGGTGTCCAGGCCCTCCGCAAGCTCGATGAAGCCGTCGCGGTCGTCGTCCTGGGCCAGGGTCGGAACCTTGGCGTCGCGCCCGTCCTCGAAGCCATGGATATGCTGGACATGGGTCTGGCCGGCCTCGACGCCGCGGGCGGCGGTGATGACCGTGAGGGTCTTGCCCTTCAGAAGCAGCAGGGCCCCGCCCTCCGCCTCGGAGTTGTTGAGCTCGTTCAGATCGGCGAAGAACACCCGGTCGGCGTTGCCGAAGGCCTGGAGAGCGGCCGTCAGATTGGCGCCGTTGAGGCCCGCCGCGCTATGCTGCCCGCTGATTGCCCCCGAGGCGAGGCCCTGGTGTCCGGTATGGTTCTGCTCAGTCATCGATGACTCCCTTGGTGTGCCGCTATTAAACTTCAGGGAGGTCACCCGAGCTGAGCTGTTCCAGGCATCATCCAAGAACAACCGGAGGCCAAACGGGCAAGCTGGCATTCAACCCTGAATGCTGCATACACATCGGCAAGGCGAGCGGATGCACCGGCTGTCAGTATTTATTATCCGGGTAGATTTGAAAGCTTGGCTGATCCACCCCCATTGAAGTGGTCCACCCTGAAGTATGTCTTGAGGCTCACAGGAGGACCCCCATGCCCAAGAAGCGTCACAAGCCGGAAGAGATTGTTGCCAAGTTACGCCAGGTTGATGTGATGGTCTCACAAGGCCAATCCATGGCCGACGCCGTTCGCGCCATCGGTGTGACCGAGGTGACGTATTACCGTTGGCGATCCGAGTTCGGTGGGCTCAAGTCGGATCAAGTCAAGCGCATGAAGGATCTGGAGGCAGAGAATGCCCGGCTCCGGCGCGCGGTGGCTGATCTGACCCTCGACAAGCAGATCTTGAAAGAGGCCGCGTCGGGAAACTTCTGAGCCCCGCCCGTCGCCGCGCCTGCATCGAGCACGTGCGATCCAAGCTGAAGCTGTCCGAGCGGCGGGTCTGCCGGGTGCTCGGACAGCATCGCTCGACGCAACGGCGTGTTCCACGGCAGCGAGACG
>DATHAU010000315.1:0-5737 GCA_035296545.1 Microvirga sp. | reverse complement strand
CCCTGCAGGGTCTCGACGAGGCCTGCCGCCTTCACGGCGGCCACCAGGGTGGTGTGGTCCTTCGAATTGACGGCGTTCTCGACGATGTTCTTCGAGGGATACATCGGCGCGCCGCCCACCGTGGTGGTCTTCTCCTGCGCGGTGGCAGGAAGCGTGAACGTGAGGGCCGGAGCGGCGAGCGCAAGGGCGGCGGTCAGGCAGGCGATGCGAATTTTCATGGATCTGGTCCCTGAGTTGGTTGCATGAGGTCCCGGCTCTGGGCCGAAGGACCGAAGGCTCAACCTTCAAGGTGTGTACCCCCCATCAGAGGCTTTGGATGCGGGGAAGCGAAATTTTTTCGTCGGCCTCAGGCGCTGAAGGCCGTCGGGCCCCTCAGGTAGGCTTCGATGCGGTCGATCTCGACCTGAGTCCTGTCGGCATCGTCGGGTTGCGCCGCGTCCTGCCGCTCCGCCGTCGGGCGGGGCTTCGCGGAATCGTTCGCAGGGGCGCTGCCGTCCAGGGCGTCCCGATCCTTCGGCAGGCTCTCATCCTGGGGGGAATCGCTTGCATTGTGCGGGGGTTGCCGTGGAGTCATGGGATCCTCCTCGAGGAGCCGGGGAGTGTTGGCCCGATCCGTGTCTCAATTAGGGCAAGGTTACAGCGCCGTCGTCGCCGTCCCCTTCATCACAACCGGCCCTGTGGGCTGCCCCGTGGGCGATCCGGCCAGGGGCTCGACCGATATCGCGAAGAGTTGGTTCGAATGCGGCTGCGGCAGGTTCTGGAGGCTCAGGAGAACCGTCCTGGCCGTCTGGACCACCCCCACCGACACGGGCGCTCCCGCCGGGTCCGGGAAGGTCCAGACCTGGATCGAGTGGTTGTGCGGGATCTGCATGTCGCCCAGAGGCGTGAGTTCGGCCCGGCCGTCCGTGAAGGTGCGCAGCACCGCGCCCGGCTGGTTGGCCTCATTCATGAGAACGGCCACCAGGATGGGCTGGCGGGAGGCCTTCTCGGCGAAGAAGGCGAGGCCCGCCGCCAGCACGAGCGCCGCCGCGGCCCCGGCCATGCCGAAGGCGCGCCAGAAGGACAGGCTGTCCCAGAGCCCCTGGAGCAGGCCGGGCGAGGATCGCCGCGGCGTGGGAGCGGCGGGCCGGGGAGCCGCGTGGGCAGGCTCAGCCTGGGGGCTCGTTTCGAGGCCGCCCTCGATCCGGTGCCAGAGAGACTCCCCGGCGGGCTCTTCGGCCGCCGTGCTGTCCCACTCGGAAAACCGGCGGCGCCATTGCTCGACCTGGGCCTGGAAGCCCCCGTCGGAGCCCAGGAGGCGCTCCGCCAGGCCCCGCTCGTCCCCTTCGAGGAGACCCAGCACATGCTCGGCGGCCAAACGGTCTTGATCGTCGCGGGTCATGCCATGCAATCCCTCAGCGAGATCAGGGAGCGGCGGATCCACGACTTGATGGTGCCAAGGGGAACGCCGAGACGCCCCGCAAGCTCCCCATGGCTCAGGCCATGGATGTACGCGAGGGTGATGGCCTGTCGCCGCGCCGGCTCCAGGCCCTCCAGGCAGCGCTTGAGGTTTCCCGTATCGGACAGGCGCATGAGCACGGCTTCGGCGTCCTCTTCCTCGCTCACCAGCCCCATGGGCTCGAAATCCTCGACCAGATCGGTCCGGTTCTCTCCCCGCAGGATGTTGAGGGCGCGGTTGCGCAGGATGGCGTAGATCCAGGATCGGCCTTCGCCGCGGACCGGATCAAAGCTCTCGGCCTTTCGCCAGACCTGAAGGAAAGTATCGTGCACCGCTTCCTCCGCCAGAGCCCGCCGACGCAGGAGCCGCATGGCCACCCCGATCATCCGCGGCGCTTCGCTGTCGTAGATGGCGCGCAAGGCCAGGCGATCGCCCCGCGCGCATCCGCGAAGGGCTTGGTTCAGGTCGAAGGCCGGGGAGTCGATCTCCCCAAGGTCTGCCTTCACGCAAGATCTCCGTGTCCATCTGTGAGCCATACACCCGAAGCGGCGCTTCGGATGCACGACCGCACAAAAACCAGGCCCCCCTGCATCCATAGAGGATTCGGGCGGGTATGGGCAACAGTCGGCCGCTCACGGCCGGAGCTTTTACCCGGAGGAGTTCGTCATGAGATGTGTTGCATTGGCCGCGGTTCTCGTCGGCTCGACCCTGTCGACCGGCGCGGTTCAGGCGCAGTCCGTCGCCGCCCTCGTAGGGGACGACAGCATCGCCATCGTGGACGTCGCGGGAAAGAAGGCGGCCGCGCCCATGAAGGTGTCGGGCCTCTCCGGCCCTCTCATGGGCATCGACGTGCGCCCCGCGGACGGCATGCTCTACGGCCTGGTGGCCGACGGAACCGTGGTCACCATCGATCCGGCCTCCGGCAAGGCGACCATGAAGTCCAAGCTCGACGCCATGCTGGCGCCCGGCGCCATGGCGACCGTGGATTTCAATCCGGTCGCCGACAGGCTGCGGATCATCGGGTCGGACGGCGCCAATCTTCGGGCCAACGTGGATGACGGCAAGGTCACCAAGGACGGGCAGCTGAAATTCGCCGATGCCGACATGCACAAGGGCAAGACGCCCAGGATCGTGGCGGGCGCCTACACCAATTCCATCAAGGGCGCGAAGGAAACGACGCTCTACGACATCGACGCCAGCGGCGCCCTCGTCAGGCAGGCGCCTCCCAACGACGGCGTGCTGAACTCGGTGGGCATGCTGGGCATGGAGGCCGGCAATGTGGCCTTCGACATCGTGGCGGGCGACACCGCCAGCGAGGGCTGGCTCATGAACGGCAAGACCCTCTACAAGGTCGATCTGGCCACCGGGAAGGCGTCGGAGGTCGGCATGATCGCGGGAGTGGAAGGAACCGTGCGCGACATCGCGGCGATGCCGAAAGCCATGTGATAGGGCTACGAACGCATTCGAGGGCGCGCCGGGCGCTTCCGGCGCGCTTTTTCCCTTAGACGCAGCTTCGTCCCATGGCGTTCACGCCCTCGTCGAGCAGGTCGGCGAGGTTGGGGATGCCGATGAGCCAGTCGGCGGTGGAGATGGAGCTTGCCTCCTCCCGCTCCCGGGCGAGGCGCACGGCGGCGCCCCATTCCTCGGGCTCCATGTCGCCGCGGCCGATATAGACCAGGGCGATGAGATCCGCGCGCTCGTCGTCGTTGAGGCCGGCGATCACGTCCCGCACCTCCTCCTCGGTGGCGTCGTCCGGCGAGGCCATGAGGGCGTCGATGCTGCCGTCGTCGGTGGGGTTCGAGCCCGAGGCCGGATCGGTGAGGCCTTCCTTCACGTCGATGGCCCTGGCCCGGATGATCAGTTCGCAAACCTTGTCGAGCGCGATATCCATGGAAATCCTCTTGCAGGCGGTCTGTCTGGAGCTTTCGGTCACGGGAAAACCCTTCAGGAGCCGTTCGGTTTCGGCTCCGGGGCCCGTTTCGCCGCGGCGCGACCCCTGCAACGATTTCCTAAGGCCCCCGGGGAGATGGTCGCGAAGCCACCTTCCTCCCGCTCGCGATTCGCTGATGTCCGGCCTCCAGATCCTCGGCTTCACCGCCGCCCTCCTGACCACCTTGTGCTGGCTGCCCCAGGCGCTGCGGACCATCCGCACCAAGGATACCAAGTCCCTGTCCCTGCTGACCCAGAGCGCCTTCACCCTGGGCGTCGCCCTGTGGCTGGCCTATGGCGTCCTCACGGGCGACGCCCCCATCATCTTCGCCAACGGCGTGACCATCTGCCTGGTGTCGCTGATCCTGGTGTTGAAACTGCGTTACGGGTAGGATGCTCCTCCCCACGGAGGTCGCCATGCGCCGGTTCTTCGCCCTTTGCCTGATCGGGACTGCCCTTTGCCTCGGCCCCGCGCCCGTCGTGGGGCAGACGCCACGGGGCGCAGGGGCCTTCAGGCTCGAGCCGCAGCGTCCGGGCGCGGTGGACATCTACATCCTTTCCTTCGGCCTCTGGGGGCCGCAGAGCGTGTTCGAGAGCGAGGCGAAAGGCGCGGCGCGGGTTCTCGAAACCCAGCTCGGCTCGAAGGGGCGCACCATCGTCCGGTTCAACACCAAGCGCCGCTCCGATGCGACGCCCGCATCCCTGCGCGCCGCCGCTCAGGCCGCGGGGCAGGCGCTCGACCCGGCGGAGGACGTGGTGGTTCTCGTCCTCACCTCCCACGGCGCGCCGGACGGCATCGCCCTGGTGGCCGGGCGCAATAGCACCCTGTTGACCCCGGGAGACGTGAGAACCCTTCTGGACGAGACCAGGGCGCGGCACCGGGTCGTCATCGTGTCGGCCTGCTATTCGGGCACCTTCGCCCGGGCGCTGGCCGACGAGCGGACGCTGGTCATTACGGCGGCGGCGGCCGACAAGCCGTCCTTCGGGTGCCGCGACGGGGCCACCTGGACCTATTTCGGCGACGCCTTCTTCAACAAGGCCCTGCGGCGCGAGCCCCGCCTCGACGCCGCCTTCGAGACCGCCCGGCGGCTCGTAACCCAGCGGGAGCAGCGGGAGGGCTACGACCCCTCCAACCCGCAGATCGCCGGCGGCTCCCGGGTGCTCGAGCGCCTCAGCGCCCGCTGAGCCCCTGCTCCCGTGCGGCAAGCGCCCCGATGCGCTCCACCCAGCGCTCGATCCGCCGCCGGTTGACGCCGAAATCCGAGCGGCCGATCTGGCTGCGGGAGTACAGGGCCAGGGTGGAGAGGTTCGGGCCCTGCTCGATCACCTCCGCCACGATGGTGTCGGGATAGCGCATCAGCCGGGTGCGGGCGAGGTAGCGGTCCTGTTTGGGGCCGGTTTGCACGAGGGTGACGCCGGGATCCGCCAGGGCGGCTTCCGAGACGAGGGCGCGCAGGCGAGCGCCGGCAAGAGCAAAGACCGGAGGCTCGGAATCGGGCGTGCCGAGGCAGAAGGCCCGAGGGCAGATCAGGGCGTCGTTGGGGCTGCTGCGGCGCCTGAGGCCGGCAAAATCCACCGGCCCGAGATCGGGAGGGCCGAAAACGCCCTGCCAGGTCCGGTCGAGCCCTGCCTCCCAGCCGCGCCACAGGCCATAGCCGAGGCCCAGTCCCGCAAGGCCCATGGCGGCCGCCTTCTTCCTCATCACGCCCTGATTCCGATCCTCAGCTTGACACTGCGCCGCAAGAGAATAGGGCAGGGCGCGCCCTCATCCCACCCCTCCCTTCTGCCCCTCCCGGCGATCCCCATGAACCCTCACACCGCGCCCATCCTGCTGCTGATCGCCTCGAACGTCTTCATGACCTTCGCCTGGTACGGGCATCTCAAGTTCAAGACGTCGCCCCTGTGGCTCGCGGTGCTGGCGAGCTGGGGCATCGCCTTCGTCGAGTACTGGTTCGCCGTGCCGGCCAACCGGATCGGCTCCGCGGTCTATTCGGCGGCGGAGCTGAAGACCATGCAGGAGGTCATCACGCTGGCGGTCTTCGCGGGCTTTTCCGTGCTCTACCTGAAGGAGCCCCTGGGCTGGAACCACCTCGTCGGCTTCGGCCTGATCGCCGCAGGCGCGGCCTTCATCTTCCAGGGGCGTTGACGAGCGGGCCGATGCGACAATGACGTTCCTCCTCTACGCGGCTGCCGCGCTGGCGGAAATCGCCGGGTGCTTTTCCGTCTGGGCTTGGCTGCGCCTCGGCCATTCGCCGTGGTGGCTCGTGCCCGGCGTGGGCGCGCTCGCCCTCTTCGCCTCTCTCCTGACCCTTGCGCCGAGCGACGCCGCCGGACGCGCCTACGCGGCCTATGGCGGCATCTACATCATCG
>DATHAU010000314.1:0-2702 GCA_035296545.1 Microvirga sp. | reverse complement strand
CCACGTTTTCACACGATGGCTAGGCACTTACGATGGAGAGTTCGACAGCGATCCACTGAATTCTCTGTCGCTAACCAACCGACACGTTGGACATTCCACCACGGGTCCTTCACCCTGGTGTCGCGCCCGATCGGCAGCAGCACATACTTCAAATTGACGGCTTCGCTCCGCTCCACCAGCGCGTAGAGCGGGCCCCATCCTGCCCATGATCTCAGGGAAGCACTCATGCGTCGGCTGGCTCAGGGCGGCGGGATGCTTGTTGCCCATCAGGATCCGCCAATGGTCGTTATAATTCTGAATATGGGCAGGCCCCACAGGAGGATGGTGGCCACCGGGCTGCCGAGGACGAGATCGATTATCGCGGGCAGGCTCTGCGGCCAAGCCTCGATGGGACTGAGCGGCGTGTTGAACCAGTCGAAGTCGCGGATGCGTGCGGCCATCTCACCGCTTTTCTGAGGCTTATGAGGCATGACAACACAACCCTGCTCTGACATGTGTCCAGTATGTCGGCTCCTGGAATGCGTGAACCACCTCCACTGAGTGGCTCAGCTGGGATGTTGATGGAGTGATGGACTATGAGATGCGTACTTGGCTGTTTCGCCGACCTTCAGTTCGAGACCGGCCGTTCTTGCTGAGGTCATATCGAGAAGCTTCCACTATCACCAACGTCTGTCGACTTATGACATCTAACTCACTCCGGGCATAACGCTCTCGCTGGCAGAACGTTTTGGCTGCTGAACTTTGAGATGCTTTGTGTCCGGGAACGATTAGGTCATGCAGGTCTGACCGGGCTCAGGATCGAAACGGCTCCGTACGCGTTATCCTTAGAAACCCAGCCGAGGCTCTTGGCTTTAGGCTGCCCAGGAACCCACCCCGATGTCAGTCCTAAAGCCAAAAAGTTCCGAGCGCGAGACTGCCTCGGAGCCCTCAACGGGTGGCCTTGGCGTTGTGGGGATGATTGCCCTTGTCATTGCAGGCCTGTTCGTTGGCCGGGAAGTCTTCGTTCCAGTGGCCCTTGCGATCCTCCTGAGCTTCGTGCTGGCGCCCTTGATCCGGCTCCTGCAGAAAGTCCATGTGCCCCGCGCACTTGCGGTTATCGGGGTGGTGTTGGTCGCCTTTGCGGGGATTACCGCCCTGGCCACTGTAATGGCGACGCAGGTCACCCAGCTCGCCGGGGATTTGCCGCGCTATCAGCTCACGATGCGCGAGAAAGTGCAGTCCTTGCGCGGGTCCGCCGCAGGCAGCAGCGCCCTGGAGCGGGCCGCGGACGTATTACAGGATCTTGGCAAGGAGCTCGACAGGCCGCAGGCTGACGCTGCCCGACCGGCCAATCCTCTGGCGCCGAGCACCGGGTCCTCGGGCGAGGTTAGGCCCATCCCAGTCGAAGTGCGCCAGCCCGACCCAGGGGCTCTGCAAACCCTCGGGGCCTTCATTACCCCACTTATTCACCCCCTTGCGACCACCGGTATCGTAATCATCTTTGTGATCTTCATCCTGCTGCAACGCGAGGATCTACGCAACCGCCTCATCCGACTTGCGGGCTCGCACGACCTCCAGAAGACGACTGCGGCCCTCGACGATGCAGCAGGCCGCCTGAGCAAGCTATTCCTGACGCAATTGGCCCTCAACGCGGCTTTCGGCACTGTCATCGGTGTGGGCTTGTTCTTCATCGGCGTGCCAAGTCCGGTGCTCTGGGGCATCCTCGCAGGCATCCTGCGGTTCGTGCCCTATATTGGCGCTTTCATCTCCGCTGCCTTCCCGCTCGCCCTGGCCGCGGCTGTTGACCCGGGCTGGTCGATGCTGCTGATGACTGCGGCGCTCTTCATCGTCATGGAGCCATTGGCTGGCCATGTGGTCGAGCCCCTGGTGTACGGGCACAGCACGGGACTGTCTCCGGTCGCGGTGGTCGTCGCGGCGACGTTCTGGACTTGGCTCTGGGGCCCAATTGGATTGGTGCTCGCAACCCCCCTGACGGTGTGTCTGGTCGTGCTCGGCCGGCATGTTGAGCGGCTCGAGTTTCTCGATGTCATGCTGGGCGACCGCCCTGCTCTCTCGCCGCCGGAGATCTTCTACCAGCGCATGCTGGCCGGCGATCCCGCCGAGGCGGCCGACGTCGCGGAAGAGTTCCTCAAGGAGCGCTCGCTCTCAGTCTACTACGATGAGGTCGCTCTGGCGGGGTTGCGGCTCGCCCGCGCCGATGCGCTTCGCGGCGTCCTTGACGAGGCACGCTTGGACCGTATGAAGGATACGGTCGAGGAACTGGTCGACGACTTGTCCGATCACCCGGATCAGGAGCCGACATCCGGTCAGACGGTTGATCCGGAAGCAGCGGCCGCCGTCGACGCCAGCGTAGATGAGAGTGGAATCGCCGATCTTCCGGTTCTGGCGCCGGAGGATCTTGATCCCCGCTTCACGGGGGAGGCACCGATCCTGTGCATCGCCGGGCAAAGTCCGGTCGACGAAGCGGCCGCTCTGATGCTGGTGCAACTCTTGACAAAGCATGGGCTTAACGCACGTGTCGAAGGCGCAGCCTCTCTGTCAATTCAATCGATCTCTCAGCTTGAGGCTGCGGATACCCCCTTGGTGTGTCTATCCTATCTCGATGCCGGCAGCCCGGCGCACATGCGTTATGCGGTGCGTCGCCTGCGGCGGAAGATGCCACAGGCAACGATCCTGCTGGGATGCTGGGTTGCTGACGCCGC
>DATHAU010000313.1:0-6992 GCA_035296545.1 Microvirga sp. | reverse complement strand
GAGGTGCAGCCGGGCACGGGCCGGCTCGAGCGCTTCACCACCCCGAAATCCCTCGGAGGCGGCGAGGACGATTAAGGGGGCGGGGCCTCATCCCCTTGCCCCAGGACCGCCGCGCAGCCCTTGATGAACCTTCCCCGAGCCCCATCGTTCTGTCTGGAAGCTTCACAATCCTTTCCGGACGCCACAGGGGGCCCCTCCTCGCCATGATGCCTCAGACGCTCCTTGCGCTCGCCCTGTCCGGCAGCGCCCTGCTGCCGGGCGCTTCGGACCTTTCGAGGGTGGGAGGCTTCAGGCCCGACGGCGGACCGGCCGCAGAGGTGCGCTACGAGCCCGAGACCCGCCAGGTGACCAACTGGCGCGCGGAGGCCCTCGACGCCCTGGAGCCCAAGCCCATGGTGGTGGCGGCAGCCTGGCTCAAGGCGGAGCGCCCCTTCGTCACCCGGTGCGTGCGGCTCAACAATTACTGGTGCATCAAGAGCGCCCGCTGGAACGGCGAGATCGCCAAGGACGGGGAGGGGCATGTGGGCTTCGCCTCCGCCGATCACGGGGCCGACGCCGCTGCGACCCTCCTGAGGCGCTACTACCTGGAATTCAACCGCAAATCCGCCCTCGACGTGGTCCGCCGCTGGGCCCCGGCCGAGTGCAACCTGGCGACGGGAATCGGCCGGCTGGCGGTCCTGGCCGTCAAGGGGATCGGCGGCACGGTGCGCGCCCGCTATCTCGCCTCCCGAAGGGCCGGCAAGGTCCGTTACACCGCGCAGGCGAAGCCTGGGGGAAAGCCGGGCCGGGTTTCCATGTCGATCCCCGTGAGGCCCGCCGCGCCCCCGAAGACGCCGCCGTTCCGGGTGCCCGACATCGCCGCGGGCCTGGGCGAAAGGCCGAAAGCCGCCGCGCCGCCTCAGCCCCTCATGGCCGCCCGCGCGAGGCCCGCGCCGCAGCCGGCCGCCACCGCTTCCATCGCGCCCAAGGCCGAACCCAAGGCCGTTCCCAAGCCCGTTCCGAAGGTTGAGACCGCCACGGCCTGCGCGCCCGACGAGCGCCGCCTGCGCAATTATGCGGAGCGCATGGTCGGGGGCCTCGGCATCGGCCCGACGGACGATCTCAGGCTGTTTGCGGAGGACGGCGCGCCCCTGCCCAACCTGGCCCATGTGATGCTCGCCATGTCGTCCTTCGAGCTGGGAGCCCTGCGCGCCAGCCCGGATCTCGTGGAGCGGGCGATCCGGCGGGCCGCCGAGAGGGTGGAGGCCCGCGCAGGGGTGGAGCCCGCTCAGGAATCGCCCCCCAGCCCCCAGCCATGAGGCCGCCTTGCGCGCAGGAGCCACAGGCCCCACCTTGCAGCTTGGCTTGAGAGAACCAGGTTTATTGTTGTGTCCGTGATCACCGATCTTGCCTCCCGCGCCGGGTCCGCTGCGCATTCGCTCTGGGAGGCCTCGGGCCAGCTCGTCCAACCCTCCCTTCGCCTCGGCGTCACGGGCCTCGCCCGCTCCGGCAAGACCGTGTTCACCACGGCGCTGGTGCATCATCTCACCCGCGGCACCAGCCTGCCCGCCTTCCGGGCCTCCGCCGAGGGGCGGATCCGGCGGGCGCATCTGGCCCATCAGCCCGACGACGCGGTGCCGCGCTTCCCCTACGAGGAGCACATGGCGGCCCTCACGGAGGAGCGCCGCTGGCCGCAATCCACCAACCGGATCAGCGAGCTGCGGGTGGATGTGGAATACGAGCGCAAGGGCGGGTGGCGCTCGGGACCGGCCTCGCTCGCCCTTGACATCGTGGATTATCCCGGCGAATGGCTGCTCGATCTGGCGCTGCTCGACGCCGGCTATGGGGAATGGTCCCGCCAGACCGTCCAGGCGGGCCGCAAGCGCGACCGGGCCGCAGTGGCGGGGCGCTGGCATGAGATCCTGAAAACCCTCGATCCGTCGGGCCCCTCCGACGAGATGCTCGCCTCCCGGGCGAGTGAGGCCTTCAAGGATTATCTCACCGCCCTGCGGGCCGGGTCCGAGGCGGTGGCGACGACCCCGCCGGGGCGCTTCCTCATGCCCGGCGACCTGGCGGGCTCGCCCGCGCTCACCTTCGCGCCCCTGGACCTGCCCCCGGGCCAGCCGGTCGCGCCGGGCAGCTTCGCGGCCCTCATGGAGCGGCGCTTCGAGGCCTACAAGACCCATGTGGTGCGGCCGTTCTTCCGGGATCACTTCCAGCGGATCGACCGGCAGATCGTCCTGGTGGACGTGCTCGCCGCCATGGATGCGGGGCCCCTGGCCCTGGCGGAGCTGGAGGAGGCCCTCGACCGGGTGCTCATGGCCTTCCGCACCGGGCGCAACACCCTTTTCTCCCGCCTGTTCTCCCCCCGGGCCGACCGGGTCCTGTTCGCGGCCACGAAGGCCGACCACATCCACCATACGGACCACGACCGGCTCGACGCGATCCTGCGCCTGCTCGTGAACCGGGCCGCCCGCCGAACCGAGGCCGCGGGCGCGCGGGTCGGCACCGTGGCCCTGGCGTCCGGCCGCGCCACCCGGGAGACGAGTATCCGCGAGGGCCGCGAGACCCTGCGCGCGGTGGCCGGAGTGCCCGAAGCGGGCGAGCGGATCGGCGACGAGGTCTTCGACGGCCAGGCCGAGGCCGCGATCTTTCCCGGCGAGCTGCCCGAGACGGCTGAGGCCGTGTTCCAGGGGGCCATCGCGCCGGGCTCGCTGCGCTTCCCGCGGTTCAGGCCGCCGAAGCTTCCCGTCGACGCGGCGGGACGCATGGCCCGGATGCCCCATATCCGCCTCGACCGCGCCCTTGAATTCCTGCTGGGGGATCGCATCGCATGAGCCGCCCACCTCGCGCCTACCGCCTCGACGACCCGAACGTGACCGGCGGCGCCATCCAGGTCACGGAGGAGCCCTTCGACGCCATCGAGGCCGCCGACGGGGTCGTGGTCCCCATGGGCGAGAAGCGGCGCGCCCCCTGGCTCGGCCTGTTCCTCTCGGGCCTGTTCGGGCTCCTGATGCTCGGGCTGGGGCTGGCCCTGGAGAACCTGATCGTCAGCCTCTTTTCCGTCTCCCCCTGGCTCGGCTGGGCGGCCATGGCCTTCGCCGCGATGGCGGCGGTGGCGTTCCTGGCCCTGGTCGGCCGGGAGGCGGCGGGGATCTGGCGGGAGCAGAAGATCGAGCGCCTGCGCGAGGCGGCCATCGACGCGCTCGCCGTGAAGGACCACAAGGCCGCCAAGGCGGTCGTCGCCGACCTCCTGAACCTCTATGGCGGGAGGGCCGGGGCCGCGCGAGGCAGCGCCCGGCTCAAGGCCCTGACGGACGAGATCATCGACGCGGACGACCGCCTCGCCATCGCCGAGCGCGAGCTTCTTGCCCCCCTCGACGCTCAGGCCAGGCGCGCCATCGCGGGGGCGGCAAAGCAGGTCTCGCTGGTCACGGCGGTGAGCCCCCGCGCCATCGTGGACGTGGCCTTCGTGATCTTCGTGGCGGTGCGCCTGCTGCGCACGCTGGCCGGGATCTACGGCGGCAGGCCGGGCCTGTTCGGCTTCCTGCGCCTCGCCAAGGCGGCCTTCAACCATCTCGCCATCACGGGCGGCATGGCCGTGGGCGACAGCCTCATGCAGCAGGTTCTGGGCCTGGGCCTGGCGGCCCGGATCTCCGCCAAGCTGGGCGAGGGGGTCCTGAACGGGCTGATGACCGCCCGCTTCGGCCTTGCGGCCCTGTCCGTCTGCCGCCCGCTCCCCTTCATTCGCGAGAATCCGCCGAAGATCGGCGACGTGGCCGGCGAGCTGGTGAGCCGCGCCGAGGCCGCGGCCACGTGAGCGCCCTCGCGCCTCCCGATTGACGCCGGGCGCGCATTCCCTCACAAGGGCGCGCCTTCAGGCGCGGAAGGCAGCGTGGCGCGCCGCCCGGTGACCTCCCGCAGCGATGCTTTTCAATTCGTTCACCTTCCTGTTCGGCTTCCTGCCGGTCGCGCTGCTGCTGCACTGGCTCGCGGAGCGCTTCAAGCCCGAGTGGCGCCTGACCGTGCTTCTGGGCCTGTCGCTGTTCTTCTACGGCTGGTGGGACTGGCGCTTCGCGCCGCTGCTGGTGGGGTCGGTGGCGGTGAACTGGCTCGTGGCGCAGGCCTTCATCCGCTCGGGCCGGGACATCCTGATTCCGCTTGCCATCGCGGCGAACCTGGTGGTCCTGGCGGCCTTCAAGTATTTCAACTTCTTCGCCGACATCGCAGCCCTCGTTCCGGGGCTGAGGGTGTCCCATCACGAGATCGCCCTGCCGCTCGGCGTCTCGTTCTTCACCTTCCACCACATCATGTACCTGACGGACCTCAAGGCCGGAAGAGCGCCCCGCTACGATCCGGTCCGCTACGGGCTCTACATCGCCTTCTTCCCGCAGGTTCTCGCCGGTCCGCTCGTGCGCTGGAGCGAGATCATGCACCAGCTGGAGGAGCGGCCCTACGGGCGCCCCGACGCGGAGGAGCGCTTCGCCCGCGGCCTGATGCTTCTGGTCGCGGGCCTCGCCAAGAAGGTGTTCCTCGGGGACGAGCTCGCCGGCTACGTCAATCCGATCTTCGCCTCGGCCGCAGCCGGCAAGGCCGTCAATGCGGGCGAGGCTCTACAGGCGACCCTGGGCTTCACCTTCCAGGTCTATTTCGATTTCTCCGGCTACACGGACATGGCGCTGGGCCTCGGGCTCCTGTTCGGCATCGTGCTGCCGCAGAACTTCGACGTGCCGTTCCGCGCCACCTCCCTCCAGGATCTCTGGCGGCGCTGGCACATGACGCTCTCGCGCTTCCTGCGCGATTATCTCTACATCGCGCTCGGCGGCAGCCGGAGGGGCCTGACCCTCCAGCTGGCGGCTCTCACGGCCACCATGGCCCTGGGCGGCCTCTGGCACGGGGCGGGATGGAACTTCATCCTGTGGGGCACGGCCCACGGGGTCGGCCTCAGCCTCGGGGTGCTCTGGCGCAGGGCCAAGCTTCCGATGCCGGTTGTCCTGGGCTGGTTCCTCACCTTCAGCTTCTTCGCCCTGACCCTGATCATGTTCCGCGCCGACAACCTCGACACGGCCGGCCGCCTGTACGCGGCCCTGCTCGGGTTCGGAGCCGACGGCTTCTCCCTGAAGTGGCGGGCGATCGCCGTTGCGGCCGCCCTGTCCATGATCGGGCCGACGGCCTGGACGGCCGTTCACAAGATCCCGCCGCGCCGCTGGATCGCCGTGATTTTCGCCGTCCTGTTCGTGGTGGTGCTGTTCAAGATCGGCGATGATTCCAATTATGAATTCATCTATTTCCAGTTCTGACCCCACTCCCGGCGCCAGGCCCTGGCGGCGCTTTGCGGTCACGCTCGTGGCCGCGGCCGCCGCCGTTCTGGCCGGCTTGATGGCGCTCGCCTATGCGGTCGATCCTTATGATACCGGCCGCTCCGGGCTTTTCGCCAAGCCGGGGGTGCGGCCCCAGGGGCCGCGGACGGCCAATCCCAGCCGCGGCCGCGATCCGGCCTTCGAGGCCATGATCGTGGGAAATTCCCGCATTCAGATCATCTCTCCCGAACAGCTGAAGAAGACGACCGGCCTGGACTTCGTCCAGTTGTCGGTTCCCGGGTCCGGGCCCAAGGAGCATCTCACCCTGATCGAGTGGTTCCTGCGCCATCGCAGGGAGCCGCCCAAGGCTCTCGTGGTCAGCGTGGACGACCTGTGGTGCACGTCCGATCCGGCCCTGCCCAACGACAAGCCCTTTCCGTTCTGGCTCTACAGCCGGGCCCTCCTGGAATACGGCAGGGGCCTGCTGCGATACGATGTTCTGGAGGAGGTGCCCCGGCGCTTCGCCTATCTTCTTGACGGGAATGCCGAGCGGGCCCGCCCGGACGGGTACTGGGATTACGAGCCCGAATACATCGCCCTGGGGACGATGACGAACCCCGCCGCCCGCCAGCGGCTGCAGCAGAAGCCCCATGGGAATGACCCCCGCTTCGAGCGCGACCCCAAGGAGGGGGAGCGGGTGTTTCCCGCGGCCGAGAGGCTGGCCGCCATCGCGGCGACCTTGCCCGGCGAGACGGCTCTGATTCTCGTCAACCCTCCGGCCCACGCCAATTCCGTGCCGCCGAGGGGAACGGAGCGGGGCTTTCTCCTCCAGGCCTGCAAGGCGGCGGTTGCAGGCGCCGCCCGCGCGGCCCACCCCAGGACGGCGGTGGTGGACTGGCAGACCGAGCGGCCCGAGACCAGGCGGCCGGACCTCTTCTTCGATCCGCTGCATTACCGGCAGCCCCTGGCCAGAATGATCGAAGCGGACATCGCCGCGGCCCTCCGGCGCTTCCCCTGACCGCCAAGGTGCGGCAAATCGTTCAGGCGCGGCCTTTTCCGCCCCTGTCAGGCTTGAGCGGGGGCGATCCCGCCTCTTAGACAAATCGGTGACGTTGAATAGCGTTGTGGTAGGGCCCGCTTGCCTATATAGGGGCGGCCACAGTTCATAGGGGAACAGCGGCCCAACATGACAGACATCGTAATCGATGAGGGTTACCGACCGACAGAAGACGAACCCTTCATGAATGAACGCCAGAGGGAGTATTTCAGGCGCAAGCTCATCCGGTGGAAGAGCGACATCTTAAGGGAAGCTCAGGAAACACTGGCGAACCTCCAGAGCGAAAACGAGAATCATCCCGATCTGGCGGATCGCGCCTCTTCGGAAACCGACCGGGCCATCGAGCTTCGGGCCCGCGACCGGCAGCGCAAGCTGATCGCCAAGATCGACGCCGCCCTCTCCCGGATCGATGACGGAAGCTACGGCTATTGCGAGGAAACCGGGGATCCGATCTCCCTCAAGCGCCTGGAGGCCCGTCCCATTGCGACCCTCTCGCTCGAAGCGCAGGAGCGTCATGAGCGCAACGAGAGGGTCTACAGGGACGACTGAAGGCGCTCCCTCTCCCAAACGAAAGGGCTCCGCTTGCGGAGCCCTTTTTCTTTGCCGGTTCCTCCAGACGGGAAGGAAGCCTCTCAGCCCTTCTTGCCGGGATCGAG
>DATHAU010000312.1:0-2191 GCA_035296545.1 Microvirga sp. | reverse complement strand
GAGAGGTTGAGGGCGAGGCGCTGTATCAGCGTCGAGCTTCTCATCTGAGTGGAGAGCTTTGACCCTGCGACCCCCACCCCTACCCCTCCCCGCAAGGGGGAGGGAAGAGGGCGCCTCATCCTGCACGCGATCCCCTTCCCTCGCTGCGCTCGCCGGGGATGACACCAGACCTGACACCCGCCGTGTCATTCCCGGCCGGAGCGAAGCGGAGGGCAAGGGAAAATCCATGGCTCGGAGCCGCACCCTCCCCTGTCATCCCCGCGCAGGCGGGGATCCATAAACACAACGGTGGAGGAAGAGCGCGGCGGAACGCCGCCTCACACGAAAAGCCCCCGGTTGGCCCGGACCCGGCTCAGGATGAAGGAATAGACCTCCTCGACCCGGCGCAGGTTGCGCACATCCGCATGGGTGACGAGCCAGTAGGTGCGCAGGTATGAGACCTCCGGGAGCACCGCCTGCAGCTCCGGGAACTGCCGCACCGCGTAATCGTGCAGGATGCCCACGCCCACCCCGGCCCGCACCGCCTCCAGCTCCGCCACCACGCTGGCGCATTCGTAGCGGCGGGCGGTGTATTTCTCCAGGCCGGAGAAGTAGTCGAGCACCGGGCTGTAGATCAGGTCCGCCACATAGGTCACGAGGGTCCGGCCCGAAAGATCGGCCAAGTCCGCCATCGGCCCGTGGCGGGCGAGATAATCCCTGGAGGCGTAGAGCCGCAGGCGGTAATCGGTGAGCTTGCGCGACACCAGCCGCCCCTCGGTGGGCTGCTCCAGGGTGATGGCGATGTCGGCCTCGCGCCGGGACAGGGAGAAGGTGCGCGGCAGGGCCACGAGCTGGAGGGTGAGGTCCGGGTGCCGCTCCGCCAGGGCGCCCAGTTCCGGCGCGAGGAAATAGGTGCCGATCCCGTCCGGCGCGCCGATGCGCACCGTGCCGGAGAGCGCGAGATCCGCGCCGCCCACCTGGCTCGCCACGGCGAGCGCCTGGGTTTCCATGCCCTCGGCGAGGCCCAGCAGCCGCTCGCCCTGCTCGGTCAGGGAATAGCCCTGCGGCTTGCGCTCGAACAGCTTGGCCCTGAGCGCGCCCTCCAGCGCCGAGATGCGGCGCGACACGGTGGTGTGGTCCGCCTCCAGTTGCCGGGCGGCGGCGGTCAGCCGCCCGGCCCTTGCCACGGCGAGAAAGAAGCGCAGATCGTCCCAATCGAAAGCGTTCATCCCCGCCCCCGGTCCATATTGGCATTTTCGCACAACGTTGCCTCAGATTCACCCATAGTCGTGCGATTTTCACAATGATAGAAGGGGGCAAGCAAGAATGCGATTTTCAGGAGAGAGACGCCATGCGTGAAGTCGGACATTTCATCGGCGGCAAGCACGTTCCCGGCCGGTCGGGCCGGAGCACGGAATTCTTCGAGCCCATGACCGGCGAGGTTCTCGGCCGGGTCGCCCTGGCGTCCCGGGAGGAGCTGCGCCAGGCGGTGGAGAACGCCAAGGCGGCGCAGCCCGCCTGGGCCGCCACCAACCCGCAGCGCCGCGCCCGGGTGATGATGCGGTTCCTGGAGCTCATCGCCCGGGAGACCGACTCGCTTGCCGAGATGCTGGCCCGCGAGCACGGCAAGACCATCGTGGACGCCAAGGGCGACATCCAGCGCGGCGTCGAGGTGGCGGAGTTCTGCACCGGCATTCCGCACCTGCTCAAGGGCGAGTATACGGAGGGCGCGGGCCCCGGCATCGACATGTATTCCATGCGCCAGCCCCTCGGCGTGGTGGCGGGCATCACGCCGTTCAACTTCCCGGCCATGATCCCCCTGTGGAAGCTCTCGCCGGCGATTGCCTGCGGCAACGCCTTCATCCTCAAGCCCTCGGAGCGCGACCCCGGCGTGCCCATGCGCCTTGCGGAGCTGATGATCGAGGCGGGCCTGCCCGCCGGCATCCTCAACGTGGTCAACGGCGACAAGGAAGCCGTGGATGCGATCCTGGACGATCCGGACATCCGCGCGGTGGGCTTCGTGGGCTCCTCGCCCATCGCCCAGTACGTCTATTCCCGCGCCGCCGCCAACGGCAAGCGCGCCCAGTGCTTCGGCGGCGCCAAGAACCACATGATCATCATGCCGGACGCGGATATGGACCAAGCCGTCGACGCCCTGATGGGCGCGGGCTACGGCTCGGCCGGCGAGCGCTGCATGGCGGTCTCGGTGGCC
>DATHAU010000311.1:0-14084 GCA_035296545.1 Microvirga sp. | reverse complement strand
TCCGCCCGCGCGGCTTCCAATCCGGCCTGATGCGCGGGAGGCATGAGGCCCCGCAGCTCCGCGTAATCGGCGTCATTGCCGATCCAGTCCAGGGGCTCGTTCCTGCGGCCGACCACCAGGGTGGGGAAGCGCAGGCCTGGGGCATAGATGGTGCCGAGCGCAGCCTCCACGTTGACGGGCCGGTACTCGCCCCCGTCCCGCTCCGGCAGGGGGCTCCGGTTCCAGCGGTCGAGGACGCTCCAGTGGAGCATCTCGCCGATGGGATTGGCGTGCGGGGGGAGCCGGGCGAGCCGCAGGCCGGGGATGGGTTTCTGAATGGATTGGTTGATCACCCGGATCCTGGGCGCCAGGCGGCTGTAGGCGTAGAGCGCGGTGCGCGACTCGTACAGGGTGCCGCCCGGGGACCCGACGATCTCCGGCCCGTCCCGGTAGCGCTTGAGGCCGAGCCCTTTCGCGTCGATGCGGTCGAGCATCCAGCGCAGCGCCAGATCGGAGAGGCGGCGGTCCTCGTAGCCGCCGCCGATGTTGGAGTGGACCCCCGGAAACCAGACCTGCTCGACGGAGGCGTAGTTCTTGTGGTCGGGATAGGCCCAGAGCGAAGGCCCGAACGGCCCGCGCTTCTCGTCCACCGCAAGGGCATGGAGCGCGTGATCGACGATGGAGGACAGCTTCGTGTCGTGGAAGGCGTAGCGGTGCCGGTTCCAGGCCTCGAACACCTCCCCCGGAACGCCCAGGGCGCCCACCGTGTCGAAGACCCCCAGGCAGGCGATCCGGACGTCCGGGTGGGTGAAGCGGGACAGGGCATGGCGATCGCCCGGATAGCGCTCCTTCGGCGGGGTCCGGTAATGGGCCCAGGCGAAGGCCTCGAGGTCCGGCCGGCAGTTCTCCCGGGTGAGCAGGCCTGCGGCCCCCACATAGCCCGCAAGGCTCCGGGCGGTGAACGCCCCGCGGGAGAAGCCGAAGATGTAGATCTCGCAGCCGGGCTCGTAGAACTGGCACAGGAAGCGATAGGCCTGGCGCACGTTGTCGTCGAGGCCGGCTCCCGTCGCGCCCGCGACGAGGCGGTTGAGGCGTCCCCCCGTGCCCACCCCCTCGTCGTAATAGATGCGCTGCCTCTCCACCGCCGCGCCGTCCCGCCAGAGCGGATCGATCAGGTCGCGCAGGACCACCACGTTGGTGACGGGATCGGCGCTGTCCGCCGCATTCCAGGTGCCGTCCAGGCAGAGGATGAGCCGATCCATAGAACCTCGCCGTCCGGGTGCTCCGAGGCCAAGACGATACCCTTATGGGTTTTGCGTTCCACCGGAATTAAGGGGGATGGCGGCGCTCCCGTCACGGGATCGGGTTCGAGGGCCCCTGGGCGATGACCATGAAGACCGCCGAGAGCACGCCCGCCAGGGCCAGGCTGAAGGCCAGGAAGGTCATGACCGGGATGTGGCGGCTCTTCCAGACCAGGCGCACGGCTTCCTTGTGGTCCTGCGGGGTCACGGGGTTGCCGGCCGCCGCCTGCCTCATCAGGGTGTCGATGTCGTCGAGCAGGTCGAGCAGTTCCCGGGACTGGGTCTGCTGCCGCCACTGGCGGCGCTGGCCCGGGCTGGTCTTGAGCCTGACGGACCTGGCCTCGAGACGGGCGCGGCTGCGCGCCTCCCGGCGGATCGACGCGATGCCCAGCGCCATGAGCAGGGGCACCAGGGCCACCAGGGCGAGGACGATCCAATCCGTGACCGTGAGGGCTGACAGAACATCGTCCATGGCCGATCTCCTCCGCAGACCCGCGTCAGCCGGCGTGAGCAGGATAGGCCGGAGGCCGCTCCGGCGGAAGCACGGGACGAACGCTCCGGCGGCGGCATGGCGTCTCGCCCCGGGGGCTGCCCTTGCGGGCGGGAGCGGCTCCGGTCTGCGTCAGGACGCCAACGGGACGGCGGATTTCATGGCGCGGCCCCGGAGCGGCGGACGATTCCGTTCAATCGTCCGCCGCTCCGGGTCTTGCTTGTGCCGCATCGTGCGCAGAACCGGCACCCGGTTTTGCGCACGATGCCCTAGCGATAGAGATAGTTCGGCAGCCACAGGCCGATCGCCGGGAAGATGTAGAACATCGCCATGGCCACCACCACGAGCATCAGGAACGGCATGACGCCCCGGAAGATGTCGTTGATGCTCACATGCGCCGGCGCGACGCCCTTGAGGTAGAAGGGCGCCATGGCCACCGGCGGCGACAGGAACGACGTCTGGATGTTCAGCGCGATCAGCACCCCGAAGAAGATCGGGTCGATGCCGAAATTGTCCAGCAGCGGCAGGAAGATCGGCACGAAGATCACCACGATCTCCGTCCATTCCAGGGGCCAGCCGAGCACGAAGATGATGATCTGCGTCAGGATCAGGAACCAGAACGGCGACAGGTTCAGGCCGGTGACGAAGTTCTCGATGGGCTGGTGGCCGCCCAGGAAGGCGAAGATCGACGAGAAGATGAAGGAGCCCACGAAGAGCCAGCACACCATGGCCGAGGTGCGGGCGGTGAGGATGACCGACTCCCTCAGCTTGGCGAAGGACAGGGACCGGTAGGCGCCGGCCAGGAGCAGGCTGCCGAGGGCGCCCACGGCGGCGGCCTCCGTGGGCGTGGCGATGCCGAAGAAGATCGCGCCGAGCACGGACAGGATGAGAAGCGCCAGGGGAAAGAACGACGTTCCGAGCGCCCACAGCACCTTGCCGAAGGAGGCCGCGCGCTGCTCCTCCGGCAGCTTCGGGGCCAGGCTCGGGTTGATGGTGCAGCGGATGATCACGTAGGCCATGTACAGGCCCGCGAGCATCAGGCCCGGGAAGAGGGCGCCCGCGTAGAGCTTGGGCACGGACACGCCTGCGGTGGCGCCGTAGAGGATGAGCATCACGCTGGGCGGGATGAGGATGCCGAGGCAGCCGCCCGCGCACACCACCCCGGAGGCGAGGCGCACGTCGTAGCCCGCGCGCAGCATGGCCGGAAAGGCCAGGAGGCCCATGAGGGTGACCACCGCGCCCACGATGCCCGTGGCGGTGGCGAACATGGCGCAGGTGAGGAGGGTGGCCACCGCCAGCGAACCGGGCAGCCCGCCCACGGCGACCTGGATGGCGTTGAACAGGCGGTCGAGGATGTTGGCCCGCTCGATGATGTAGCCCATGAACACGAAGAGCGGGATGGCCACCAGGGTGTCGTTGGTCATCACCGAATAGGCGCGCTGCACCACGAGGGAGAACACGATGTCGCCCATGGCGAAATAGCCGAAGCCGAACCCCAACGCCATCAGCGTGAAGGCGATGGGAAATCCGAGCATGATGAAAACCACGAACAGGGCGAGCATCACCACGCCCAGTTCGGGATTTCCGAGCCCCCAGGATGCCAGCATCAGATACTTCCTCTTGTAAGGCCTTGTTGCTCGGCCTGTTCGAGGATGAGCTTCTCGGTCTCTTCCACGTCATGGAGGCGGGGCGGCCATTCCCCGGTGCGCAGGCAGGCGATGCAGCGGATCACTTCGGCCACGCCCTGGAACGCCATCAGGATGCCCACCGCCGGGATCAGCGCCTTGAACGGGTAGATCGGCGGCCCGTTGGGCGAGTTCATGGAATGCTCGTTCATCATCCAGGACATCTGGCTGAAGGGAATGCCCGCATAGACCAGGGCGAGAATGCCCGGAAAGAAGAACAGGAAGTAGAGAACGAGGTCGAGCCCCGCCTGCCGCCGCGGCCGCCAGGAGCGGTACAGGAAGTCGCCCCGCACGTGGCTGTTGCGGGCAAGCGCATAGGGGCCCGCCACCATGAAGAGAAGGCCGTAGAGCATGTAGCTCGCGTCGAAGGCCCACTCGGTGGGCGCCCGCAGCACATAGCGCGCGAACACCTCGTAGCAGATGGCGAAGGTGAGCACGAGGATCGCCCAGGCCACCGTCTTGCCGATGAAGGTGTTGATCCGGTCGACGAGATTCACGAAGCGCATGGGCGAGGTCCGTTTCGTCAGGAGCCTTCGGAAGGTGCTGCAAGGGCGGCGCGGATGCAACGCCCCCGTTGTTGAAAACCGGACCTCCCATGGCCCGGCTCATCGCACCAGCCTCATCCAGAGGAGCCGCGTCGGCGGCGTCCCGAAGGAGGGTCCAGGGTGCGTGGGAAGCGCCGCGCGTCCCCTCTCCCGTGTGGGACGGTGCAGGATCAAACTCTGAGTCTTGCGCTGCTCACCCCCGCCTGTGCTCATATCGGAGAGGGCCTACCCTCACCCCAACCCTCTCCCACCCGGGAGAGGGAGATCCGTCGCGTTTCCGCACCACCTGGACGATCCTTCGGGACGCCCACTGCGTGGGCTCCTCAGGATGAGGGCGGGGTGCAGGCCGGCCCCAGGTCGAGGGCCGGCCCGCGCTCTTCCTCAGGTGGCCTTGAAGAAGTGGTTGTAGGCCATCTCGCGGGAGGGCTCGTTCAGGCGCTCGTAGGCGTAGGTGCGCTGCACCCAGGCCTTCTGGCTGTCGATCACCTTCTTGAAGAAGGCGTCCTTCGAGAACTCGTCCACCACCTTGTTCCAGGCCTCGAGCTGCGCCTTCAGCACCGACTCAGGGGTCGGCTTCACGGCCACGCCGCGGGCCCTGATCGCCTCCAGGTCCTTGGAGTAGCGGTCGAGGGCCTTCCACGACATGTCGGCGGACTCGGCCTCCGCGGCGTATTTCACGATGGCCTTCAGCTCGGCCGGAAGCGCGTCGTACTTGGCCTTGTTGAAGATGAGCTCGAAGGTCTCGCCCACCTGGTGGTAGCTCTGGAGCATGTAGGTCTTCGACACGTCCGGGAAGCCCAGCACCAGGTCGGAGGAGGGGTTGTTGAACTCCGCTCCGTCGATGACGCCGCGCTCCAGGGCGGGCACGATCTCGCCGCCGGCCAGGATCGTCACCGCTGCGCCGAGCTGGCGGTTCAGGTCGGCCGCAAGGCCCACGGTGCGGTACTTCAAGCCCTTGAACGCGTCCACCGAGGTGATCTCGTTCTTGAACCAGCCGAGGGGCTGGGCCGGCATGGGACCGGACAGGAAGCCCACGATGTTGAGCTTGAGGATCTGCTGCTGCAGCTCGTTGTAGAGATCGTAGCCGCCGCCGTAGTTCATCCAGGCGAGGAACGAGTTGGCGTTCCAGCCGAAGGACGGGCCGGTGCCGAACAGGGCGAAGGCCTTGTTCTTGCCGTACCAATAGGCCGCGACCCCGTGGCCGCCGTCGAGGATGCCCGCGTGAACCGCGTCCTGAAGCTGGAAGGCGGGAACCACCGCGCCGGAGGCGAGCACGTCGAGCTTCAGGCGTCCGCCCGACATGTCGTTCACGCGCTTGGCGAAGTCGCTGCAGAACTCGTGGAAGATGTCCCGGTTCGGCCAGGTGGACTGGAACTTCCAGGTGGTCGTCTGGGCCCGGGAGACCTGGGGCGCGGCGACGGTGGCGGCGGCGCCGAGGCCGGCGACCTGCAGGAAATGGCGACGAGACTTCTTGGTTGCGCCGGAAGCTTTGGCTTCCGCGGATTTGTCTATTGTCATTGTTTCTTCCCTATATCCCCTCGTTCTCGTTTAAGGATCGCGCTTTCCCGAAGGCTGGGGCGCGTTATTTCTTTGGCGCAATGTAGCGGCATAATTTCAAGAACTTCAAGGGACCTGGCCGAATGCTCCATGGGTGGCGGGCGCGGTTCGGGTTCGACTTTCTGCCTAGATCGCTGCACTTGAAATCCTGGCCCCGGGCCCAGGGCGCATCCCGGCGGCGGCGCGGGAACCATGGGCCCCACCGTTGGTTCACCCCGCACGTCGCCGGACGATCCCCGTCTTGTCCAGGGGAGAACGGTCCCATCGGCGTTCTCCTCTGCCAGAACCGAACGGAGTTCACATGCGCAAAGCCCTCATCCTGGCCGCCGGCCTCGTCCTCGTCGCAGGCTCCGCATGGGGCCAGGGCTCGTCGCGGTATCGTGATGACGACGGCGGCCCGGACCGGCGCGAAAGCCGCCACGGCTACGACCGCCAGGCCCACGAAGGCGACCGCGACCGCTGGCGCGGCCGGATCATGCGCGAGGACGACGATGACGGGGACGACGCCCGCGAGGCTCGCCAGGGCCGCGGCGCCCGCTTCTTCCTGCGCAGCGGCGACACCCAGCTTCGCATCGTCTGCGGCGACCGGGAATCCACCCAGGCCTGCGTGGATGCGGCGCTGAGGATGTTCGAGCGGGTGCAGTCGCAGCCCGCCCGCCCGCCCGCCTCGCCGCAATGATCCCGGCCTTATCGCGCGGGAGGCCCACATGAGGGACGGTGACCGGGACGCGGGCTTTCCGGTCCCGGCCGGCATCCTGTTCGGCCTGGGCCTCGGCGGCTTCTTCGACGGGATCGTGCTGCACCAGCTGCTGCAATGGCATCATCTCGTCACCAGCGCCGGCTATCCGCCCGACAGCGTCGAGAACCTCAAGATCAACACCTTCTGGGACGGGCTCTTCCACGCCCTCACCTACGTGTTCGTGGCAGCGGGCCTGGCGGTGCTCTGGCGCGCGGCGCGGCGCACGCACCTGCGCTGGTCGAGCAAGCTGCTCCTGGGGACCCTGCTCATGGGCTTCGGCCTGTTCAACCTGGTCGAAGGCACCATCAACCATCAGGTCCTCGGCCTCCACCACGTGAACGAGACCGCGCCGCGGGAGCAGTGGATCTACTGGGACCTGGGCTTCCTGGCCTGGGGCGCGGCCATGCTCATCGGCGGCTGGCTCCTGCTGCGGGCCGGGCGGCGCGAGACCCGCTAGACCCGCGCCAGACCCCCGAGGAGATCCGCCAGGAGATCCTCCCGGTGCTCCAGGCCCACGGAGAGCCGCACCAGCCCGTCGGAGATGCCCATCTCGGCCCGCAGCTCCGGCGCGAAGCGCTGGTGGGTGGTGGTGGCCGGATGGGTGACCAGGCTCTTGGCGTCGCCGAGATTGTTGGAGATGCGGATGAGCCCGAGCCCGTTCATGAACCGGAACGCGCCGCTCTTGCCGCCCCCGATCTCAAGGGCGATCATGGTGGAGCCGCCGCTCATCTGCCGCCGGATGAGTTCCGCCTGCGGGTGGTCCGGGCGGCCCGGATAGACGAGGCGGCGCACCTTCGGGTGGCCGTGGAGGGCATCGGCCAGGAACCCCGCATTGGCGGTCTGGCGCTCGACCCGCAGGGGCAGGGTCTCAAGGCCCTTCAGGAGCACCCAGGCGTTGAAGGGCGACAGGGACGGGCCCGTCATGCGCAGGAACTGCTGCACCTTGGTCTCGATGAAGTCCCTGGAGGCCAGGATCACGCCGCCCAGGCACCGGCCCTGGCCGTCGATATGCTTGGTGGCGGAATAGACCACGCAATCCGCCCCCAGCGCCAGGGGCTTCTGGAAGAGCGGGGTGGCGAACACGTTGTCCACCGTGAGCGTCGCGCCCGCCCCGTGGGCGATGGCGGCGACGCCCGCGATGTCGATCATCTCCAGGCCCGGGTTGGAGGGCGTCTCCAGGAAGAACGCCCTGGTTTCCGGCCGCACGGCCCGCCGCCATTGATCCAGGTCCGGCCCGTCCACCAGGGTGCAGCCGACCCCGAACCGGGGCAGCAGGTCCTCCACCACCCAGCGGCAGGAGCCGAAGAGCGCGCGGGCCGCCACCACATGGTCCCCCGCCCGCACCTGGCCCATCATGGCGGCCGTGACCGCCGCCATGCCGGTCGCGGTGGCGCAGGCGGCCTCCGCCCCTTCGAGGGAGGCCATGCGCTCTTCGAACATGGTCACGGTGGGATTGGAGAAGCGGCTGTAGCTGTAGCCGGGCTCCTCGTTCAGGAAGCGCCGCTCGGCGCTCTCGGCGCTCTCGTAGACGAAGCCCTGGGTGAGAAACAGCGCCTCGGAGGTCTCGCCCAGGGGCGTGCGCTCCTGGCCGTCATGGACGAGGCGGGTTTCGAGATGCAGGCCGGGACATCGGGTGTTGGTCATGGGTGATTGTGTACGGCCGTTCTTTTTAAAGAACAAATGTTTTCTACCGCAGGGCCGGCCCGTCGCCGACGAGCCGCCGGAGGCAGGCCTCGAGGGATTCCCGCCAGGGGGGAAGCGCCACCCCATGGACGCTGGCGAGCTTGCCGCAATCGAGCCGCGAGTTGGCGGGCCGCCTCGCGGGGGTCGGGTAATCCGCCGTCCCGATGGGCCGGACCCTCGCGGCGGGGCCGCCGAGCCGGGCCGAGACGGAGAAAATCTCCCGGGCAAGGTCCGCCCAGCTCGCAAAACCCCCTCCGGCCATGTGGAACACGCCCCTTAAGGCGCGCTCCTGCGGCCGCTCCAGGAGGTTGCGGGCGACCGTCAGCACCCCGTCGGCGATGTCGTGCGCGCCCGTGGGCGAGCCCACCTGGTCGGCCACCACGCCGATCTCGTCCCGGTCCGCCGCCAGCCGCAGCATGGTCTTCACGAAGTTCCTGCCGAAGGGGCTGTAGATCCAGGCGGTGCGCAGGATCGCGTGGTCGGGGTTGGCGTCCGCCACCGCCTCCTCGCCCAGGAGCTTGGACGAGCCGTAGGCCCCGAGGGGCCCCGTGGCGTCGTCCTCCCGGTAGGGCCGGTCCGCGGTCCCGTCGAACACGTAGTCGGTGGAGATCTGGATCACCGGCGCGTTCATGGCGGCCGCCGCCCCCGCCACCGCGCCCGCCCCGATGCCGTTGACGGCCTGGGCCAGCTCGGGCTCGGATTCCGCCCCGTCCACGGCCGTGTAGGCGGCGGCGTTCACGATCAGGTCGCCCCCGGTCTCCAGCAGGATGTCCTCGATGCCGGAGGGATCGGCGAGGTCGAGCCGGGGCCGCCCCAGCAGCACCGCCTCCACCCCGTGGGCGGGCGCGCGCTCGGCGAGCGCGCGGGCCACCTGTCCGTCCCGGCCGATGACGATGACGCGCATGATCCCCGAGCCTTTCATGGAAGGGAGGGCGGCCGAGGGGGCCGCCCGTCCGGTCTCAGTTGCCGATGGCCACGCCCTCGCGGCGGCTGTCCGCGCCGCCCACGAGGCCCGCCGGGGTCACCACGATGGCGTGGATGCCCGAGTTCTGGTCGATGAGCTTGACCTCGTGGCCCTTGGCCTCCAGGGCCGCCTTCCAGCCCTCGGCTTCCGTGCCCGCCTCCAGCTCCGTGGGGCCGTTGCGGCTGCCCATGTTGGGCAGGTCGGCGGCCACCTGGGGGTCGAGCTTCCAGTCCAGGATGCCCACCAGGGTCTTGGCCACGTAGTTGATGATCAGGCTGCCGCCGGGCGAGCCCACCACCGCATGGAGCTTGTTGTTGGCGTCGAGCACGATGGTGGGGGCCATGGAGCTGCGCGGCCGCTTGCCCGCCTCGACCCGGTTGGCGATGGGCTTGCCCTCTTCCGTGGTGGCGAAGGAGAAGTCGGTCAGCTCGTTGTTGAGCAGGAAGCCGCCCTTGGTCATGATCCTGGCGCCGAAGCCGTCCTCGATGGTGGTGGTCATGGACACGGCGTTGCCGCTGGAATCCACGATGGACATGTGGCTCGTGCCGAACTCGACTCCCTCGGAGGCGCCCCACAGGAAGGTCTTCTGGAACGGCGGGTCGCCGGGCTTGGCCTTGCCCATGGACCGGGCCGGATCGATCATCGCGGCGCGGCTCTTCAGGTAGCCCGGATCGGTGAGGCCCTTCACGGGCACGCTCACGAAGGCCGGATCGGCCACGTAGAGCGCCCGGTCCGCATAGGCGAGGCGGCCGGCTTCGGCGATCCAGTGCACCGCGTCGGGGCCGGGCTTGACCGCCGCAAGGTCCTGGGTTTCGAGGATGCCGAGGATCTGCTGCACCGCCACCTGGCCCGAGCTCGGCGGGCCCATGCCGCAGATCCGGTAGGTGCGGTAGGGGCCGCATAGCGCCTCCCGTTCCTGCACCCTGTAGTTCTTGAGGTCGTCCAGGGTCATGTCGCCCGGATTGGTGGGGTGTCCCGTCACCGTGGCCACGATGTCCTGGGCGATCTCGCCCGTGTAGAAGGCGTCGGCCCCCTTCTCGGCGATGGCGCGCAGGGTGGCGGCGAAGGCCGGGTTCTTGAGCACGGTGCCCACGCTCTTGGGCGCCCCGTCCGGCCCGTAGAAATAGGCCCGGGCCACGGGATCGTTCTGGAGGTATTTCTCCTGGGTCAGCGCGCCGTTGAGCCGGGGCGAGATGGAAAAGCCCTCTTCGGCGAGGCGCGCCGCGGGCTCGATCACCTGCTTCCAGGGCAGCTTGCCCCAGTTCCTGTGCGCGGTCTCCAGCAGGCGCAGGGTGCCGGGCACGCCCACCGAGCGGCCGCCCACCACCGCGTCGTAGAACTTCATGGGCTTGCCGTCGGGCCCGAGGAAGCGCTCGGGCTTGGCGGCGGCGGGGGCGGTCTCGCGCCCGTCGAGGGTGGTCATGGTCTTGCCGTCCCAGAACACCATGAAGGCGCCGCCGCCGATGCCGGAGCTTTGCGGCTCCGCCAGGTTGAGCACGAGCTGGACGGCCACCGCCGCGTCCACCGCGCTGCCGCCGGCGGCGAGGATCTCGCGGCCCGCCTGGGCCGCCAGGGGATTGGCCGCCGCCACCATGTCCTTCGTGGCGGAGCCCGCCGTTTTCGCCATGCGCCCGGTGGGCGCTTCGGGGGCCGGCATCACGGCCTGGGCGAAGGCGGGCGACAGGGCCGGGGCCGCAAGGCAGCCGAGCCCCACCAGGCTTCGCCGCAGAATTCGTTGGATGAGCATTGTTTCGTTTCCTCCCTTGATTCCCGCCGGATGGCTCACGGACAAGAATTGGGCGAGCCTAACAAAGGATCGGCCCGGAGCGCTACTGTCATGCGCGGCGTAAAGGAACGGGCGGCCCTGACAATTTTGTCGTGTGCTCTATCACACTCCTGTCATTCTTCTGGTACATTAGAGGAATCGCGGCAAGACACGAGGAGGAGGCGATGTACGCTTACAACCTGTTCCGGAGTACGCAGCCCGATGGCCTCGTCTGCGCCGTTCCCGAGGAGCGTTCGGTTCCGCCCTTCGTGACCGGGCCGCACTGGCAGTTCGGCGGCCGCATCAGCGACAAGGAAACCCCCTTAGGGTTCGACCGCAAGGCCGCCAAGACCGGCGTGCGCTTCAACGGCTTCTACCTCTTCGCCTCGTTCCAGAAGGACCGCGCGGGCCGGTAGCCTCCCTGCCGCCCGGACGATGGTTTTGCCCGGCGGTGCCCCTGCCGGGCCTCAAATTTTTTAAGCGGGCGCTCGAACTTTCGGGGAGGCGCATTGGGCCGCATGCCCTTGTATTACTTCGACCTTCGCTATGACGAGGAGCCGTGGTCGGACGACCAGGACGGCCTGCCCTTCGACGGCCCGGCCCAGGCCCGCGCCGCCGCCCTGACCCTGGCGACCGCGGTCGCCAGGGAGGACGCCCGCTTCGACCGCCGGATCCAGGTGCGGCTCAGGGACGGCAATCCCGACCCCATCGCCACCGTGACGCTCTCCATCACGGTCGAGCCGCCGGTCTAGGCCGGACCGGCCGCAGCCACAAGAAGGCGGCCGGGACCAGGGGTGGCTTCGGCGGCTTCCGCCTGTTCACCACAGTCCAGAAAGACCGCGTGGATCAATCGTCCTTTCCTGATCCGGTTCGTTCGAGTTTGCCCGGCACGGGATAACCCGCCTGCCATTGCCTTTCTATTTTCCACACTCGGGCGCTTGGATGTCGGGTGCGCTGGAGTCCGTTGGCGCTTGATACGAGGGGCGCGGGTGTTAGGATCGCTGGGCTGCCCGGAGATTGCTCATGGCCCGTCCTGTCGTGCTCGCCCTTGTGCCGCTCTTGTGTTTCGGCGGAGCTCTCGCGCAAATCGTTCCTGCATCCCAGCCCTATGCCGGGCTGCAGGCCCGCGCCGTCAAAACCCTCTCCGAGCAGCAGATCGCAGACCTCAGAGCCGGTCGCGGCATGGGACTGGCTCTGCCCGCTGAGTTGAACGGCTATCCGGGCCCCTTGCATACCTTGGAGAACGCGGAGGCGCTCGCCCTAACGCCCGACCAGCAGGCGCGCACTGAGGCGCTGCTTGAGGCCATGAGGGCGGAGACGGTGCCCATCGGAGAGCGGCTGATCCAGCAGGAGGCGGACCTTGACAGCCTGTTCACCTCCCAGACAGTGCATCCCGCGAACTTGGGAGCGGCGACCGCCGCTATCGGGGCTACCCAGGGCCAGCTACGGGCCGCGCATCTGCGCTACCACCTTGCCATGATGGACGTGCTTACCCCTGAGCAGGTGCGCCGGTATGGCGAGGTGCGCGGCTACGGCCCGGCCAAGGCCGGGCCCACGGGAGCGCATCAGGGGCACGGCCAGCACGGGCAAGGGGCGCACCGGCCCTGAGCGGGCAGGGTCGCCTGGCGCACCCGGCCGGGCCGTGGCGACCCGCTATGGGAAGACCGCCAGCTCCTTGGTGTGCTGCGCCTTGCTGCCACCGTCGAGTGAATCAAGCCCGCACGGGGCCTGGTCATGCCTGAGGAGCTTGAACCGGCGCGCTACCGGCTCCCGGACATCCGCGAGGAGAGGCATTTCCGTAGAAGGAGCGCGTTTCCCCGCCGTGTCCAAAGGGCGGGGATCTTCCCAACGCCTGATCTGCGAAGCCGACGATAATGGCGTCGACCGTCCTCCGCTCCAAGTCTTCTTCTGCAAGTCTTCTTCTGCATCATGCAATGCAAAACCGGGTCCCCTTTTGCGCAGGATGCTCTATGGTGCGCCGTTCCCGCTTCGCCATTTCCCGATCAGTCCTTTGAAATCCTCCCTTGCTCTCATCTGGGCCGTCACGGCCGCCACCACCCTGCTGCAGGCCGGCAACGGGCTGCTTCAGGTCTTGATGCCCCTGCGGATGCAGGGGGAGGGGTTTTCGGTCTCGGCCATCGGCCTCGTGGCCACCGCCTACGGGATCGGCTTTTCCACCGGCTGCTTCATCGCCCCGGCCTTCATCCGGCATGTGGGCTACATCCGGGCCTTCGCGTGCCTTGCGGCCATCACCGGGGTCACGGTGCTGGGGATGACGCAGGCGCATTCGACGCTGGCGTGGATTCTCCTGCGGGGGCTCACGGGGGTGACGCTCGCCTGCATCTTCACCCTGGCGGACAGCTGGATCAGCGCCAGCGCCACCTCCAGCCACCGGGGCCGGATGCTGTCGATCTACATGATCTCCACCAAGGTCGCCCTGATGCTGTCGCCGCTGGGCATCAGCCTGGGCGACATCCGCAGCGACGGCCTGTTCCTGGCGGTGAACGCCGTCATCACCCTGTCGCTCCTGCCCATCGCGGCCACGGCCACCCGGGAGCCCGCCCCGCCCCAGGGGGTGCGCATCGCCGTGAGAAAGCTGTTCTCCAACGCCCCGACGGCGGTGGTGGGGGTGTTCGTGGTGGGCCTCATGAACGGCCCGGTGGTGGCCATCGCGCCGGTGTTCGGCGTCGCCATCGGCCTGAGCCAGGACCGGGCCGCCGGGCTCATCTTCGCCCTCCAGGCCGGAAGCCTCGTCATGCAATGGCCCCTGGGCTGGCTCTCCGACCGCATGGACCGGCGCTACGTGATCGCCGGGCTCGCGGCCGGCACCTGCCTCGTGTCCCTGCTGATCATCGGGACCAGCGCCACGGGGGCGCAGGGGCTGGTCCTGTGGTCCTTCGCCGCCTGGGGCGGCCTGGCCCTGTGCATCTATTCCGTCTGCGTGGCCCATGCCTGCGATCTCGTGGAGCCGGGGCAGATCGTCTCCACGGTGAGCACCATCCTGTTCTGCTGGGCGACGGGGGTCACGGTCGGGCCCCTGCTCGGCGCGGGGGCCATGGAGCTGATGGGCCCCAAGGGCCTCTTCGTCTACGCGGCCGTGGTGTCCCTGCTGCTCACGGGCTTCGTCCTGGTGCGGATCGCCCAGGTGCGGCGTCCGGCCGCCGGGCGGGGCTTCGCCGTCGTGGTGCCCACCAGCTCGGCCTCTGCGGCCCTGACGCCCCGGGCCGAGGCGGGGGCGCCCGCCGCGCCGCCTCACCAGGCGGAGGGGCGCGACGGCAGGGAGGCCTCGGCGGTGGCGCGGGCGGAGACGTCCTCGTAGCGGTCCAGGCGCTTGTCGATCATGGTGTCGATCTTTCCGTAGACCTCGGCCACGCTG